>USPB01000005.1 GCA_900556405.1 uncultured Actinomyces sp. | reverse complement strand
CGATGTTCTTGAAGGCGGCACCGATGATGACACCGACGGCGAGCTCGACGACGTTGCCGCGAGAGATGAAGTCCTTGAATCCCTTGAGCATGGGTTCTCCTGTAGTGAAGGGGGTCGGCGGGGCCGACAAGTCTGAATCGCCGATGTATCTCGGCGTGGCGGTCTGTTGCCGCCGGGGCGTGCGCGTGTTTTGCGCACGTTTACCGTGGAAAACCCTAGTTGGGACTTTCGTCTTATGGACAGTGCTTAGAGGGTAATGTTCGTCGCACTTTTTGTAATTCGGTCAGCGAACTGCGATTTTCTGCCGAAAACTCAGTCGTGAGAGGTGTGTGACAAACGATTGTTAGTGCCGTAAAAGACAGTAAACACCGCGAAAAGGCGCTATTGAACGTCAGTGGCAATCGTGCGTGTCGGCGTGATGATCATGTTGATCGCAGCGTCGTGTGCCTCCGTGGGAATTTCTCCGGCGTCGAGCACTTCGTCGTCGAAAATCACCGCAACGACGGGGACGCCGGGGGAGCGGTGGGTCAACGCGCGATCGTACCAGCCGCCGCCCTGTCCGAGGCGTGCTCCGTCCTCGGATGCAGCCAACGCCGGAATGACGATCAGATCCGCCTCTGTGAGCGACTCCGCGCCCAGCACCTCACCGTCCGGTTGAGCGGGAGGGCGCCCGCGCGTCACCAACGCCCGGCCTGCCTCCCACAGTGCCCAGCGAGGGGAGCGGTAGGGGGCGCCGGCCTCGTCGATGAGGATGGGCAGGAGCGCGCGATCGAAGGCCCCGAGTGTCAGGGACAAGTCGGGCTCGAGGGGGGTGGGCACGAACAGTGCGGGCAGCGTGACTCCTCCGATTGACGAGGCCAGGGCGCGAACCTGGCGAGCGATTCCTTCCGCTTCGGCGCGGTTGCGCACGGGAATGGGGGAGGGGATGGGCTCCGGGGAGAACGGTGACTTGGATAGGGTGGGCGCAGTTCTGACGGCGGCAGCTGTGAGGGATTCGCGCACAGGGGCCTCGGCGCGCCGAGCGCGGCGGCGGCTACGTACCTCCGCGCGGAGAGTTGTTTTTGTGGCCATCGTCTCCCTTTCGGCCCGTTTCTTCGCTACGCTGTGAAGTATGTCAGATAAAAACCAGCCCGTAGTGCACGCCGTCGTTCCCTCGGCCGGTCGCGGAACCCGCTTCCTGCCCATCACGAAGTCCGTTCCCAAGGAGATGCTCCCCGTCGTCGACCGCCCCTCGATCGAGTACATCGTTCGCGAGGCCACGGACGCCGGCATCAAGGATATTCTCTTCGTCACCCGCGCCGGCAAGCAGTCCATCGAAGACTACTTCGACGCCGAACCCGGCCTCGAGGCCGACCTGGAGAAGGCCGGCAAGGAGAAGGCCCTCGAGTACGTCAACGAGTACAAGAAGTACGCGCGCGTCCACTCCGTGCGCCAGGGCCACCCCCTCGGCCTCGGCCACGCGATCCTGCAGGCCAAGTCGCACGTGGGCGACGCCCCCTGCGCCGTCCTGCTGCCCGACGACCTCATGGAACCCGGCTCGCAGCTGCTGCGCAAGATGATTCAGGTGCGAGGAGCCCTGGGCGGCACCGTCGTCGCCCTGCTGAAGGTCACGCCCGAGCAGGCCACCGCCTACGCGTCGACCGCCGTCGAGGTTCTGCCGATCCCCGAGGGTGTCGACCTCGAAGAAGGCCAGCTCATGCGCATCACCGATGTCACTGAGAAGCCCCCGCTCGAGGAGGTCAAGTCCGAGTACGCGGTCGTCGGCCGCTACCTGCTCGACCCGGCCGTGTTCACGGCCCTCGAGAACATCGAACCGGGCGCCGGCGGTGAGTATCAGCTCACAGATGGGTACGCGCGCATGATCGACCTCCCCGAAGAAGAGGGTGGAGGGTTGTACGGTGTAGTCATCGACGAGCGACGCTTCGATACCGGGGACAAACTCGGCTACCTCGAAGCTAACGTCACGCTCGCCCTTGAGGACCCGGCGCTTGGAGCGGAACTCAAGGAGTTCCTGCGCTCCAAGCTCGAGGACTAACAACTATGCGAAGCGTTGCCGACTTCTACCAGGACTGCATGGCCGTTGCCCACGCCCTGCCGCCGCTCGACGTTCAGCTCGCTGACGCGGTCAGCTGCGTGCTCGCAGAGGACGTGCAGGCTCCCTTCAATCTCCCGGTCGCCGACCTGTCGGCGTGCGACGGATACGCGGTTCGCGTTCGCGACTGCGAGGGAGCGACCCTGGAGTCGCCGGTGACGCTTCCCGTCACCGAGGAGATCCGCGCCGGCGCGGTCGACCCGGCCGCCCTCGTCCCCGGCACCGCGATCCGCATCGCGTCCGGCGCGCCCATGCCCACGGGTGCCGAGGCCGTGGTCTCCCTCGAATTCACGGACCACGGCATCGCCCAGGTCGCCCTGCGTACCGCCCCCGCCAGCGGCGAGAACATCCGCCGCCGCGCGGAGGACGTTGCGCAGGGTGACACGGTCCTGCGCTCCGGCACGCGTATCGGTGCCCGCCAGATGGCGCTCCTCGCAGGCGTGGGCCGTGACCGCGTGCTGGTCCACCCGCGCCCGCGCGTCGTCATCATCTCGATCGGCGACGAAATCGTCGAGCCCGGCGGCGAGGCCCGCCCCGGCACCGTCTTTGACGCGAACGGCCACGCCCTGTCGACCGCCGTCGCGGACGCTGGCGCCCAGACCTTCCGCGTTGCCGCCGTCCCGGACGAGCGCGCCCGCCTGCGCGAGACCATCGAGGATCAGCTGGTGCGCGCAGACTTGATCCTGACGACGGGTGGCATCTCCTACGGCAGTGGCGACACCGTGCGCGAGGTCCTCGGGGCGCTCGGCACGGTCCGCTTCGACAACGTGGCGGCCTGGCCCGGCCACATCATGGGCGTGGGCACCGTCGGCGCCGAGGACGGACAGCCCGGCACTCCCATCGTCTGCCTGCCCGGCGACCCGGTCTCCGCCCAGGTCTGCTTCGAGGTCTTCGTCCGCCCCGCCCTGCGCCACATGCAGGGCTGGAGTGCCGTGAACCGCCCCGTCGTACGCGCTGCCATCGACCGCTCCTGGTATTCCCCGCGCGGCCGCCGCGAGTTCGTGCGCGTGCGCCTCACCGGCTCCCCCCGCTCCGGCTACAACGCCGCCGTCATGGGCACCCCGGCCTCGTTGCTGCTGTCCGCGCTCGCGGACTCGAACGCTCTCGCGGTGGTGCCCGAGGACGTGACCACCGTGCGAGCAGGGGACAGCCTCCAGTGCCTGGTCCTCGAATGAGGTGTTTCTTCCGCCGCCGCACGTGCGTGTGGGGGCGCGACATTGAGATGCTCACGCTGCGCGTTTCCGACCCGGTCGGCCGCGGCTTCCTGCGCTCTGGGCCCGAGTCGAATCCTCGGCCGCGCGAACTCGTCGTGCGCCCCGTGCGCGGCGAGGAGCACCGCGCCCTCGATACCGTGCGCCGCACCGATGGGCATTGGTTGCGCCCGTGGGAAGCGACCCTGCCGCCGGATACCC
Organism: uncultured Actinomyces sp.; assembly: GCA_900556405.1. Classification (GTDB taxonomy): domain Bacteria; phylum Actinomycetota; class Actinomycetes; order Actinomycetales; family Actinomycetaceae; genus Pauljensenia. The sequence continues at coordinate 19,416 of USPB01000005.1, read as the reverse complement.
TCGAGCACATCCCGACGTTCTCACAGTACGTGCATCGCGCCGACCGCGATCAGCGCCTCGGCAACGCCCTGATTTTCGGCGTGCAGATCGACGGGCGTTACGTCGGCCAGTTCTCGATCTCGAACGTCCATTGGGGTGCGATGTCCTCGGGCATGCTCGGCTACTGGATCGTCTCGGAGTGGGCGGGCCGAGGCCTGGGTTCCCTCGTCGCGGCGCTCGTCCTCGACCTCGTCGTCGGCGAGCTCGGCCTGCACCGCGTCGAGGTCTGTGTGCGCCCCGAGAATGAGCGGTCCCTGGGGGTGTGCCGAGGCCTCGGCCTCGTGGAGGAGGGGCTACGCCCCCGGTTTATGCACATCGGTGGGCAGTGGGCCGACCATATTGCGTTCTTTATTGACGCCGAGTCCCTACCCGAGGGAGGGCTCGTGCAGCGGCGGTGGGGGCGCAGCGCGATCGACTGAGGGGTGGCCTGCTCACGGGCTGGTGCGCTGGTTGTGAGCGTGTTCCCGAGTTGTCTTGCGTGGTGTGAATGATGCTGGTGTTACAGGTGTGACACCTGGGGATACTTCTCTTTTTACCGACAGGTTTGAGAGCCCGACACGCGCCCATCGCACAAAGCATGGCGCGTCAAACGCCCGTACGTTGAGAGGGTGGAGATCGGTGGACTCGTCATCGTCGCGGTATTCGTCGCGCTTTTTGCGACCGTACCGTCGCTCGTCGCGCGCCGAACAGCTATCGTCCAGTCTCGCGAAATCGACCGTTTTTCGCCGAAACTGCGCATCATCCACACGAATGAGACAGAATTAGAGACGTGCGACCACGCCAGCGGAACCATCCTGGCTGAGCGCGCACTCACGAGCGGAGGCAGCATGCACCAGGGCACCACGGGACGTAGTCGCCCCGTCATCGACCGACGCAACAACAAGGCGGTCCGCGACATCGCCAAGCTGCGCGCCCGCCGCGCCGCACGCATCGCCGCCGAAAATGCTGCCGCCCGCCGCCGCATGGTCATCACCGGCATCTGTGCCCTCGCGACCGTCGCCCTCGGTATCGTGATCGCCGCGACCTCCATCGCGTGGGCATGGATCGCTATCCCGGCCGTCGTGCTCGTGGCCTCGCTCGGGGCCTCTCGTGTCGCCGCGGTTCGCTCCCAGCAGGCATCCCAGCGCGAGCTCGAACTCCTCACCAAGCTTCGTGGCGACGTGCGTGGCGCCGGTCGGCCCACCGCCGCGGCTCCTGCCCCCGCTCCCGCCGCGCACGCCTCTTCTTCATCCGACGAAGCCGCGGAGGGCACCGCAGCGTCCGATTCCGCGCCTCAGACCGGATCCGTTCCCTCCCTCGTCTTCAACGTCGATGTCCCCGAGATCGTCGAGGTCGCCGACACTCCCGCACGCGCCTGGACCGTCGTCCCTGTTCCCGCCCCGACCTACGCGTCGCGCGAGCGCGTTCGCGGCCGCATCGTGCACGCCGACACCGACCTGCGCGGCATCCCGCGCATCGGCGCGGCCGTTCCGGCTCGCCCGATCGCCCAGACCGCCCAGGTGGGTGCCCGCTCCACCGCCGAGGTCGTCGCCGACCAGGCCGTCGCCCTCGACCTGGATGCCGTCCTGGACGCGCGCCGCGCCCAGTAATAGCCGAATCGTTGTGATGCCGCGCCGCGGGCCCTCCGGCTCGCGGCGCGGTCGCATGCGTGGGCTTTGGGAACGGCCGGAGTACACGCGCACGTCGCCATCTTCCGTTCCCGTTCCGTGTCATGTCGCACGCGACGGTGGTCGGCTTGCGTGGCCGATTGCGATGGTGCTAAGCTGTGTGAGTCCTTGGGGCTATGGCGCAGTTGGTAGCGCGTCTCGTTCGCAATGAGAAGGTCGGGGGTTCGAATCCCCCTAGCTCCACCACAGACCGACATCCGATCCGGATGTCGGTTTTTGTATGCCCGGGTGAGTTGTCGCTGCGGCGCGCCGCTGGTGTTCCGGGCGCTGGAGGGCCTGCTGTGGGGCCGGGCTGCTCAGTGTGCCCGTGGGCGGCGGCCCGCTGGGCCGGGCTGCTCAGTGTGCCCGTGGGCGGCGGCCCGCCCGCGAGCCGTCCGCGCCGCGAGCTTCGCTCGGCGCGTCGCCTCGAAGCCCGGCCAGGCCCCGCCACCGCCCACGGGCACGGCAGCCTGGCCCCCATACCCCCGGCGTCCTACACGCCGGCGGCACCTGGTGTACTGATGGTGTTCGAAGCCCGGCCAGGCCCTGCCACCGCCCACGGGCACGGCAGCCTGGCCCTCCGGGCCCTCCGGCGCCCTCCACACCGGCGGCACCTGGTGTAGTGATGGTGTTCGAAGCCCGGCCAGGCCCTGCCACCGCCCACGGGCACCGCAGCCTGGCCCCCATACCCCCGGCGTCCTACACGCCGGCGGCGCCTGTGGTGCTGTGCGTGCTGGCACCCGTCTCGAAGCCCGCCCGTGCCCTCCGGACCCTCCGGTGCCCTCCACACCAGTGGTGCCTGGCCGCTGATGGCTGGTTCAACGCGTCGACTCGTTGTCCGGCCAGGCCCTGCCGCCGCCCACCGGTGCGGTCGTTGACTTGGGTGAGACCGTCATCGCCTTTGCTGGCGCGTGCTCTGTCCCCGGTGAAACCGGGCGCACCATTGCGAGCCAGATACACGTATGTACGGCGCTATTTTGGTGCGCAGAGGCGTCGTCGGTTTCATGGAGGAGTTCTGAGGTCCCTGCATTGGTGCTGGCGGTTACATCGCGCGGCGCGGGAAGTAGCATGGGCGCGAAAAAGTTCGCCTAGCGCCGCCTGTCGATGGCGATAGCGCGAAAGTATTCGCCCAGCGCGGGCTAATTCGCCCAAAATGGGTGTTTTATCGCGTGCTGGGCGAGTTTTTTCGCGGAAATGCCACAAACTGCCTCGCGTTGGGCGAGTTTCTTCGCGCGTGTGGGCGGGTGGGGTGTCTGTGGGGCGAATTTTGTCGCGCCCTCCTGCACCGTAATCGGGCCTCGAACCCCTCCACCGGCACTGAGGCCAGGCTGTCCTGTGCTTCTCTGCCCGAATACCGGCGAAACCAGCTGCGTACGCGGATAGGTTATTGCGATATGGATAGGTTATGAGGATGTGGATAGCTTATTAACCTATCCGCGTGCCGATAACCTATCCGCATCGTCGCAACCTATCCGCGTGTGGACAGTTCATCCGCGTAGGCGACCGGTCGTTTGTCTTTGTGCAGACGAATGTGATGGCACATGTGCGCGATCCTCGCTGTCCGAGTCGTGGATGAGGCTGCCGTCACATGGGTGTCAAGAGTTAGAATAGGCGGTCAGGGAAGGAACTCAGGTCATTGCGATGATGCTGTAACTGGAGGGAGAAGCGTGTCTGACGTGCGAGGAGAGGCTTTCGAGGAGGCTGCATCCGTGCCAAGCGTGGTAGATGAGGTGCTCGATAGTTCCGTAGCAAGTGATAGTGGGGAAAAGGTTGCCTCAAGCGCTGAGGTCGGCGAGGAGCAGGTGACTGTGACAAACGCTCAGATCGCGCAGCTGCTCGGCGACCTGGGTGACAGCGTGCGAACACTTACCGAGCGGACGGAGTTCTACGAGGACTTGGTGCGTAAACTGCAGAACCGTGTGGAGTCCCTGCAGGTTGACCAGGTGCAGCAGCTTCTTGGACCCGTATTGACGCGGCTCGCCATTCTCGTCACACAGTCCGCGGACGCTGCACAGCTCGCACGGGTACACGGGGAGGGGTACCGGGCCGACGTCGAGTTCGAATATTTCCATGACGCGCTCATCGAGACACTTGACCTCATCGGTGTTGAATCCGTTGGAGCGGCCCCCGGTGCTGTCTTCGACAGGTCGGTGCATGCGTCGCGCAAGACTGTGCGGACAGGGGATCAGGGGCTGGACTGGACGGTTGCGAAGGTATTGCGCCAAGGCCTCGTCCGTCCGGGTTCGGAACGCGCATTCTTGCCCGCGCAGGTGAGCGTCTACCGCTACGACGCTGAACTCGATAGCTCGGCTGACGATCCGCACGCGAACGAGGAATCAGATCAGGAAGGAACCCTCGAATGAGCGACAAGGTGTATGGCATCGACCTGGGAACGACGTACTCCGCGGTGGCCATGATCAGTGACATCGGTATGGCGGAAATCGTCAAGAACTTCGTCGGGGAAGACACGACTCCCTCGGTTGTCTACTTCAACGACGATGGCACTGTCGATATCGGCAGTCAGGCCAAGCAGACACAGGTGAGCGACCCAGACAACGCCTGCTCCCTTATTAAGCGTCACATGGGTGAGGAATACCCGCTCGAATTTCGTGACCAGGAGTACACGCCTGAGTCTATTTCTGCGCTAATCCTCAAAGAACTGGTGAACAACGCCAACAGCCAGAACGGCCTGGACATCAACAAGGTTGTCATCACGGTTCCCGCGTACTTCGGTACGCAGGAACGTCAGGCCACCAAACAAGCCGGAGAGATCGCTGGCTTGGAAGTCGTTGGCATTATTCCCGAACCTGTTGCAGCCGCGATCGCTCTGTGCGCACGCCAGGAGGAAGAACAGACACTACTCGTCTTCGACCTCGGCGGCGGAACCTTCGACACGACCATTCTCAAGACGCGCGCCGGCGAGGTCGAGGTCATTGCCATTGACGGCAACCGGCTACTTGGCGGTGCCGACTGGGACCAGTGCCTAGAAGATATCTTCCTGCAGCGTTTTATTGCGCAGGCGGGCCTTGAGGACGATAACGATCCCTCCATGGACGATGACTTCATGACCGAGCTGCGCGTTGCCGTCGAGGATGCCAAAAAGATGCTCACCGTGCGACCGTCGACCAATCTGCTCTTGCGCTACGAGGACAAGAAGGAGCGCGTCGAAGTGACCCGAGAGGAGTTCGAAGCGGCCACCTCGCATCTGGTGACTCAGACGGTAGATATTACGCGCCGAGTCATCGACACGGCGCGCGCCAAGTTCCCGGGTCTCACGATCGACCGTTATCTCCTGGTTGGCGGCTCCTCGCGTATGCCCATGATCAGGAATGCGCTGACCGGGGCAGGATTTACCGTAGAGAACACCGACTTCGATCTGTCGGTCGCCAAGGGTGCGGCAATCTTCGGGCAGGGTGAGATCCCCGATCCTGGATTTGCTGACATGGACGGCGGAGCAGGGGAGGCTGCCTCGGGGGCGGGTGCCCTGCCGAGCCTCGGCCCGCGTCGCACCGTGGTGACGAACGTGTTGTCGCGCGGGCTGGGACTCGAACTCTCGAGGGAGGACGCAGCCGGTAACTACGAGCAGTATGTGTATTTCCTTGCGCACGCGAACGAGACGCTACCGCTTACTGCCTCGATGACGGCCGGCATTCTCTTCGATGGTCAAACGAGCGTCGAGTCTGCCCTCTACGAGCAGGGCGGCGAAACAGAGTCTGAGAATCCGGCAGACAACAAGGCGATGGTATCTGGGCCGAGCACAACCGTCGATGGCCTGCCTCCGATGCGCAAGGGGGACCCCCTGGAGGTCACCCTGGAGATTTCCGAGGAAGGTGTTGCCACGCTGGTTCTCGTCGAGCCGACGACGGGTAAGTCCTTTAGGGCGCAGGCCGCCGTGTCGATCCTGACGCAGGAGGATGTGCAAAAAGCGAAGAAACAGATCGCTGGGATCACGACCCGGTCATAGGAGAAACGAGAAGGAGTAGGCGACGAGCACGGTGTTTGATAAAAAAGCCTATCGGGACTCTGTCCTTCAGCCCTACAAGGCTAATGTGGCCTGGCAATCCTCCGTTGCGGAAGCGCTGCGAGCGTTGAGCGACACGACTGATCGTAACGCCCGGATCCAGGCGCTCGCCAAGGCGGACGCCACCGTGCTCTTCGCCCTTACTCCCGGGATGTCGAGCGATGAGCTCACCAAGCACATCAAGAGCCTCGACATGTTCCTCAACAAATCGAGGATTCCTGTCGTACTTTCGATCAGTCAACTGCTCAAGGCCGTGAAAAAGGCACTGGGGGAGTCCTTGTATGACCCGACGCTGTGGGCGGCCGTGCGCAAGCAGGCGTCCGCGGCGGGCCTAGAGGAACTCGACGCCTTCGTACGGGCCCTCAAACAAGATAATCCGATCGGCGTCCTAACTGTTGAGGAACTGCGCCGCGCCGCAACCTCAAGTGGCATCGGTTCGTCTCTGACGGACCGGGATTTGTCTGCGGCGGCGACCAGGCAGGGGATCCGCGTGTGCCCACGCGTGGATGTCCGTGAGGATCGGAAGGCTGCTCTGGCCTCGAAGATCAGGTTGCATCCCTCGTTTCGAAATGTTGTGGATGTACTGGTGCTGCACGAGCGTGCAGTGCGCCCGAAGGACATTCGTGTTATCGATGAGCTGAGTGCCGTCGTGGGTTCCAACAGGCGTCGCATGATAGGTATGGCTGATTTGCGCCAGTCTCAGTCGGCCGCCAATGCGCGCTCGGATGATGCCTCGGAAAGTGCGAAGAAGACGCTCACGGCACTCGCGGAGCAGTGCTCAACAGACGCGGATGTGTGCGCCTGCGTCCTGGCGTGGTTCGCGGATCAAGCGGAGCAGTTGCGGCGCCAGGGGCTCACTCAGACGCTGGCGTTAGGCCGCTTAACATCCATGGGACTGGCGGATCTGGATGCGCGACGCCTGCTCGCCCGTGTTCCGACCAACGAGCCGACGCTGGACTTCGCCAGTGTCACGGACATGATCGCCGCAGGGGCTCTCGCACGCGCGCGCAGGGCCTACACTGTCGTAGCCGCCAACCCCGGGGACGAGGCGGCGAACCCATTGTCCGCCCAGGTGGGGGAGGCACTCGCGGCTGCAGAAAGCCGTAAGAGCGCGGCGATGGACGCCTACCGTCGGGCGTTCGCGGTGAGGGATTACGCCGCTGCAAGGGCGGCGTTAGCCGACGCGCGTGCGGTCGACCGTGAAGACGAGGAGATTTCGGACCTGCTGTTGCGCATCCCGCCCGACCCGCCAACTGTGGTGAGCGCCGCCTTCGATCCCGATAGGGGTGGGGTCCTCGTGTCGTGGAGGGGGGTCCGGGACGACGACGTGTGTTTCGCGGTGGTTCGCAGTGACGCGGGAGTTCCCGCGAATCCGACGTCTGGCTTTCAGGTTGCGTCAGCTGTGCGCGACCAGCAGGTCCTCGACAGAACACCTGTGGTGGCCAGGGAGGTTGTCTACGCGGTGTTTGCCTTCCATCAGGGGGGTGTGTGTTCCGCTCCCGCGACCGCTCGGGTGACTGTGTTGCCGCCGCCGTTTGAGACCGGCGTCGTTGTGACGGCGACGGAAGCGACCGTGTTTTGGCGAACACCGGATCAAGCGACCGGAGTATCGGTGGAGCTTGTTGGTGCGGATGGGGGTCGACGCGCCTTCCCGGTGTCTACGAAGGGACGTCAGCGCCTCGATGGACTGCGTCTGGGGCAGACGTATACGGCGCTCCTTCAGGCACATTTCATTGTCGGTGGGCGACCTGCGTTCTCGCAGATGGTGGAGGTACCCGTGACTGCGCGCGGCCTCGTGCGCCCCGTGGAGGACCTGCGCTTGGGGAACACGCGGATGCCGAACGGTAAGCCCGGGATTTGCGCCGAGTGGACGGACATCCCCGGTTACACGACGGATGTGTGGACGCTGCCCGCCGACGCTCCCATGTCGCAAGGGGATCGGGTCACGGTGAAACGTCTCGACGAGCTGGGCGGTACGAAGATCGTCGGCGTGATCCGCAGTAGCGGCAACCGGCAGTCGATGGATATCCACGAGCAGACAGGTGTGCATCTATATGTTCCGCTCACGTGGGATGGGGACGAGGCAGTGGCGGGCCGGGCGGTCGTCGCTGGGACGGCGCCTCCACCCCGTGATGTCCGGGTGGAACGTTTCGGGACGCAGCTGAGCGTCTCGTGGGTCTGGCCGAGTGGGGATTACCTGATGGACGTCGTGTGGACAAGCGTCGATGGGCGCACGGACCACATGAGGGTCGATAAGTTTTCCTACAAGCGAGACGGCGGTGTTCGCATCGTCGACGCGGATACGGTGACCGAGGTATCGGTCGGCACGGTCGTCGTCGGCGTCGGCAACGAGAGGGTGTGTTCGCCGGTCACGGTTGAGCTCGAGGCCGTGGCACCTGCACTGTCGTACGAACTCAAACTGCCCCGACGTTTCTTCGGAGGGCGCAATGCGACAGTGAACGTGACGAGCGAGGGCTTTCGCGGCGTGGCGGAACTGGTAGCGGTGTTGTCGACGGGTCCCTACATGCCAGCCCGAGTGCAAGATGGTGAGGAGATCGCCCGACTGGAGCTGGACTTCTCGTCGGGTCTCACACAGTCCCGCACGTTCCAAGTCCCCACTATCAAGGGCGCGTACTGGGTGCGTCTTTTTGCGGGCATGGCCGCGCGGATCCAGCTGAGCGATCCCCCCACCTCGTCCCTGAAAGGATGACAGATGAGTCTGCTGAATGTGACAGCGCCGTGCCCGTATTGCTACACGGACATTGATCTGCGGAAGGTAGCGTTCCGCTGTCCGGGACGAGCAGCCGTTGGTAAGAAAGAGTGCACCAAGGACATTGATCGCGTGCGCGCCGCGCACTTTGGCGACCTGAAAGAGTACTATCCGGCATTCGTGCCCTCCCGTACCTCCTTGGTCAGCGACACGAGGAGGGCGCAATGCCCCGATTGTTTGGGTAGCACAGGTGTGCGGCTGTGTCCGCAGTGCCACTCCCGTTTGCCGAGCGGTTTTTCGCGCGATTCTTCACTGTTTGGCCTGGTCGGCGCGCGCTCATCGGGCAAGACCGTCATGCTGGCTGTCCTCATGCGTGAACTCGCCATGAACGGGCCGGTTGGGCGACGTTTTAGGGACACGATTCGCCTGTGCAAGGCTGGGGATAACAACGGCCAGGAGGTGCGGCTGGAGCGCCTGCTCAAGCAGATGGAATCCTCCTCGGGTCAACTGCCGGCGCAGACGCAACAGGCGGACGGCGACAAGACAAGCCCCGTCGTCTTCGAGTGGCAGCGGGCGCGACGTGGGATCGCGAAAACGGTCTTCGGTGACTTCACATCGACGGTTTTTTCTTTCTACGACACGGCCGGCGAGGACCTTGCTGTTGATGAGCGCGCGCTCAGCATGACCTACCTGCTGGCGACCAACGGGATCATCCTTCTCTTGGATCCCTTCAGCTTCCCCGGGAATGCGGGGCGTGGAACGGCTGCGAAGGACCAGCGTGTCGAGACAGCTCCGGAAAACGTCCTGCACGCCGTGACGGAAGTGATGCGCCAGAACGAGGCCACGAAGCACAATCGGAAAATTAAGCAGCCGATCGCTATTGTCATTTCAAAGATCGACGCATTCTGGTCGGATGTTCCGGAAAATAATCCGATCCGTCGTCCCTCATCAACTCTTGGGTACTACGACGAAGAGGAGGGTGCATCTGTGCACGATCACGTCGCCTCGATGGTGTCGCACTGGGGAGGCGATGGGTTGCTGACAATGCTCGACACGAACTACGAGAACTACCGGTTCTTTGGGCTGTCGGCGTTGGGATCTGAGCCGGATTACGCAATGCAGCGCGTGGATGAACGCGGTCTCATGCCCCACAGGGTGGCCGAGCCTCTCCTCTGGCTGATGGCGCAGCGCGGCTTCCTTCCAAAGCAGGGGTGAAGCGATGTTCGACGTGGCGCTCTACACCGACACGCGGGCCAACGAGGCCATTGACGGGATCGACGGTTTCAACTTTCAGGCGATCTCCGAGGGGATGAATGCTCAGGACCGTCAGGTCATTCGCGACACCATGCTTCACCGCGTGGTGGTGGGATGGAACGCTGATCACGATCCGCTGGAACACCCACCCTCCTTCGCATACTGCGAGCACGCCGGTAGGTACTATCTGTCGCGCGGTATTTCCACGGGGCTCACTAATAACGGCCGTCCGGGTAATCTCCTGACTCAGGCGATCGCGACCTGCGATCCGGATGACTTCGGGATGATGCGACCGGCGCAGCTGTTCGGTGCCCTCAACTGGTGCCTTGAGAAGGCACCTGGTCAGATGATCGACAGATGGCCCTCCCCGCTCGCAATCGCCCCCGACTACCAGGCCGACGCCTTGCGTGACATGGTCCGAGCCGATGGATGGGCAGTCGAGCATTTCGCGCAGTTCCTCACGATGGTCGAGGAAGTGACCGCCGACAATCCCAAGCGCCTGGTCCTCATCACTGCCGACGAGGCCGTGGCAACCAGGTGGATCGCCTTGGGGACGCTGTTTGTGGACAGCACCCGTGCCCTGTCGCTCTCGATCCGAGGCCTCGTCCCTGATCCGATGACGACGAAAGCGGACATCGTTGCTGCAAGCCCCGCGTTCGGACCTCAGCCCGACCCGACCGTCGTGCGCGCCGGTGTCACTATCATCGACCTCGACCGTCGTATTCTCACGCCGGTCACCCCGACGGAGTCCGCACTGACCCAGGCGGACTGGTTCCTCCACGAGGACCCCGCCGACGCGCTCGCGGCAATTGAGGTTGCGCGTCGATGGGAGGAATTCCTCGGACGTGACCTGGCTACGCGGGCCGCAGCTCTGGCGTCGTTGACGAAGGAACGGGGCAATGCTGGCGACTGGGCAACCGTGATGGAAGCCCTGCGGGGTCTCGCGCAGGGCGGACAGGACGAGGAACTGTTCTTCTACGGGGATCCGTTGCTGGATGTTGCCGTCACCTGCGCGGTTGCAACTCCCGCCGATGCAGAAGCTGCGGGCGCTGCGGTCGTGGCTCTACTGGCGACTGACAGTCACGACTTGGCTGTCGGCGTCCTCATGTCGGCGCTCGAATCTTCGCGCGACGTGCCGGGGGCCAGCGAGGCATTGATATCGGCGCTCGCTGCCGCGCCCGTCGAGGTGTGCCTCCAGTGGGAGGACGATGACGCGCGCAGGCAGGCTGGCGTCCTACTGACGCAGGCCGCGCAGCGTTGCCCGACAGAACTCCTGCCTGTCGTGGCTTCGGTGGCTCGCACGCTGGACACTCCACTGGTTGCCGCCGGCCGCGTGGACGTCGTGGACCGTCTAGCCCACGCGTGGGCAGCTCACCCTGATATGGGGCGTGACCGCGAGAGGTGGGCGTACGGCGACGAGATCGACCAGGCGCTCGCGGAGGAGCTCTTGCGCCGCTGGAGAGGGGGAGCGCCGGGTGACCTGTCACTGCTGTCACGGGGAACATGGGAGTGGCTGGGGCAATGCTCGGGCCTCGAACCGGCGACGCGACGCACCGTGGAGGCGTGGCATGAAGCGGTGCGGATCGCCTCGCTGCCCGTCAATGAACGCGCTGAGCAGCTGTCCAGTGTCGGGAAACTACCTCCGGACAGCTGGCGCCTCGTGTGGAACTGCGTGGAGCTGCCGAATGATTGCGCACTCATCGAGGCGTGGGCGCAGACTCAGCGCGAACTCACGGGGGCAGCATGCCAGTGGCTGTTGCACCAGGTTAGCGCCGTGCTTGCGGCGCGCGAGCCGGCGATTCCCCTGCGTCAATTGCTCACCGGCCTGTACCTGGCGAGAGTCGTTATGAAAGACGAGAGACTGGCGACGTACGTGGCGCAGGTCTACGCAACAGAGCAGTGCTGCCGACAGGTGATTGGCGATCCGCGTGAGGGCAACCCGCATCTGTCGACGTTTATGTCCTCCGTCCCTGCGATGTCGGAGTTAATGGCGGACTACTTTGGTTGGGTCATTCTGACCTGTGCCGACACCAGTGCGGTGACGCGCATGGTCGCAGCCGACGAGGAGTGGGCACGGCGGTGCGCGCACGTCGCCCTGACTGGTCAGGCGTCCACGAGGCGGGGGTTCGCTCAAGCGGTCACGCTTGCCATGAGTGTTCGCTGCAGCTGTCTCATCCCTGCCCGTGCCCAGGGAGCGGAGGATTTCCTCATCGACGTGTGTGATGACCGTGCGCTCAGAAATGAGGTGCGTCAGGCTGCCAAGGACGGTTTGATCGACGCAGTTTCATCCGCGGCGTTCGAGACCTTTGCAGCGGAGGCGAAGAAAGGTCGTTTGAAGAGACGGCTGGGACGAGCGACTGCCGGCCTGCTCGGAGGACGGGGAAGGGGAGTGCGGTGAGCAACAGATCATCAGGTGGCGAAGGCGCGTTGGCGCTGCTCGCAGTTGTTGTGGTCTTCATTCTCCTCGCGGCGTGGGTCATTCTCGCGATGATCATGCGGTTGATCGCCTGGGTCGTCTGCTACTGGTTCGTATCCTGCGCCCTGGCACTTGTCGTTGGCCTGGTCGCGGGTTTTGTCGCTCCACTTCTCGTCCTGACTGGACGATCAGTGAGCAAGCCCGACATTGCGACACCCGAGAAGGTGGTAGCACAACAGGTCATCCGGCATCGACCTGTCGGGTTCACGAAGCACTTCGGGTGGGATAAGGCGTGGCCCGAGTACATTCCCTATCAGGCGCTGCGCGACGCGACCGCTGTCTACCGGGAGATCACGTTGGCGCGGCGTTGGGTCTGGGGGAAGATCCGTTTGCGCCCGCGCCCGAAGATGGTTCGTCCCGATGCGTATGGGAACCTGATGCCTGTCAAGCCCGCAGTCGGGGCCTTTTCGGGGCTCACCTGGGGAGTTGTCGTTCCCGTGCCGTTCGCCGGTTTCGTCGCTGGAATGTATGGTTCGTACGTCCTTTGGCTCTCCATCATGGGCATCGTCGGAGGGGTCGTCTACGCCTGTCAGCAGGCATGGACTCTTGCGTACCGCTGGTGGGATCGCGCTGTCATGGCGCGCATGCGTGCCCAGGTGAAGTGCCCTCACTGTTATGAGACGAATCCGCGTCCGACGTACCGCTGTCCTAATCCGGCGTGCGCTATCGTTCACCACGACATCTCACCGGGTCCGCTGGGGATTATTCGGCGTCGATGCGGGTGCGGGATGTCCATGCCGACGACGATCAGGGCTGCGTCGAAGACCCTTGTTGCGCTGTGCCCGAGTTGTGGTGAACCCCTAGCTACGGGCAGTGGTGCGCGTCGGACTGTTCAACTCCCCGCCTTCGGTTCTGTCGGCGCGGGTAAGACGCGTTTCTTTGCAGCGGCGATGACGGCGGCGCACAAGCAACTGTCCTCCTCCAATGGCTCGTTGAAGGGGCTCAATGAAGAAGCGAGGGGTTTCCTCAGGGCCTCGGCTCAGGCAATGGAGAACGAGCAAGCGACTGAGAAGACGATTCACACCATGCGTCCTGCGGGACGTCCCTTTACGCTGACGCAAGCCTCGGGCAGGGAACTTGAGCTGCAGATCATGGATGCCGCTGGAGAGAGTTTCACGACCTTCGATGGAACGGAGGAATTGACGTATGTGAACTCGGCGCACGCGATGATCTTTGTGCTCGATCCTCTTGCTCTGCCTCGCGTGCGCGAAGAGAGAGGAAACACCGAGCACATGTCCGATACGCTCATCGCGACGGGGCATCAGGAGGAAGCCTACGCCTCGGTGGTGGATCGACTCAGGTCGGAGGCCATCGATCTGTCCAAGAGGAACCTTGCGGTGGTTCTTACCAAGACGGAGATAGTGCGCCAGCTCCGCATCGGAAACAACCTGAATCCAGCGACTTCCCGTGGCGTGCGCGACTGGCTTGTCAGCATTGACCAAGATGGCTTTGTTCGACGCATGGAGCGGGATTTCGGGACTGTCCGCTACTTTGCCGTCGATTCTCTGGCTTTGCGTGAGCCGAATGACCCCCTCAATCCTCTGCGCGTCCTGAGTTGGGCACTGGCATCGCAGAAAGTCTCGATTGCCCTCCTTCCTCCGGAGGGCAAGCAGGGGCATGCCCAGGCAGATGAAGCACCGGAACCCGTGGGTAAGGACGAGAAAGTGAGCCACCCGTGAAAAAAGGACTCCCCGCCCTGTACTGGTGCTTCCGCTGGTTCTGGAGCGTGGCCCACCTGATGATGGTCCTCGCGTTGCTTGGATTCTTTCTCTGGTGGGCACTGACGGATAACCGCGCTGCGGATACGTTTGTCGCATTGATGAATAATCTCAACGACATTCGTCGGGCGCTGAGCGCTCTTGTTCCGTTCCCCTGGGAAGCGTGGCACAGGTAGAAGCAGAGGTCGCTCGCTCGCCGCGGCGGCCCCTGCTGTCGCAACTCACGACGAGGCGAAACGGCTCCGGTAGCTATCCCACAGGTCGCGCAGTTTCTTGCCGTCGGATTCGCGTACGAACACGTCGAGGGCGGCGGCGCTGCTGGTGCCTGTCAGAGCGGTGACGGCCGCCGAGGGGGAGGCCACTTCCTGGCCGTCGGGCAGGACGATGGTGCCCTCCGGGGAAATAGTCACGGCGTAGACGTTGCCGAGGTTACGGCGTCGCCACACGAATGTGTCGCCGGGGGAGATGATGCCGGTCGCGACAACGTCGGCCAGGCGCACCTGGCGGCCGCGGGCAGCCGATCGTTTATCGACGGCTGCCTCAAGGTCGGCGCTGGACAGGACAGACAGGTCGACGCCGTCGCTGTCACGGCGAATATCCCAGTAGTCCAAGATCAGCTGGGTCAGGTACCTCTGGCGTTTCTCGAGGTCTGCAGCATGAATCTCGCCGCCGGTTGACGGCAGGGAACCGACAGTGAACTCGCCGAGCGTCATCACGCGGTGCGTGGCGCGTGCGACCGTATCCCAGTCGGGTGCTTGGCTGACGGTGCGTGACTTAATGGTGGACAGGATAAAGCTTCCCAGGCGCTTGTTCCACGCGCGCAGGTCGATGTCTTCGTCGACACCGCGAATGTGGCTGGTAGGGAGACCGCACAGGACGCCCATGGAACGCGGCAGGCGCGTCGGGAAAGACCCATGCTCGGCGACCATCGCGTGGTAGAGGAGAATCTTACGGATGGAGGACTGAGGGAGGGGCCGCGAGATCGTCTCAGCGGCCCGGTGGCGGACCGTATCCGGCACAGAACAAGCAACGTTGAGAGACTCGCCGTCCTCTAGGGCCCCGATGAACTCAATGACCCGAGCAGTGCGCGACGACGGGCTCAGACGCGCGGCGACAGCAGTGCCGTAGACGCGCTCGAGGAGGAGCAACAGCGACGTGGTTTCCTCGTCGCCGTGCCCCGCGCGCAACACGCTCATCGCCGCTGGCTTCCAATCCGAGGAGTCATACAGGCGCAAAAGCTCGAGCGGCGTGGCCGCGGGGTGGCCCACCAGAGGCTCCAGCGTTGCCAACGTGTACGCGCGAGCGGAGGGGACCAAGACCTCGTCAATGAACTCCTCGCCGCTCCTGGCGGCGAGGAACGGCGTGAGGACCTGCTCGTCGAACGCGTCGATGAGGGCCCTCCTGGCGGGCGCGCGCAGCGTGAGCGTGAGCAGATGCCCAAAAAATGCGTCCGGGCTTTCCGTACCCAGCGTGTCGATGGATTGCTCCCACAGGGCGGCGTAACGAGCCCGGGCGTCGGGCTCCACGCGGGACAAGACGCGCGCCTTGAAAATATCGGCGGCCGACAGGGGAACGCCACGCGTGTTGAGCACCGAGAAAATGCGGTGCGCCGCCTGGTAGGAATCCGTGGACACCTCGATGAGAGACACGTGCAGGGTCAGGTAGCGGATAAAGTCGCTGATCTCGCTGGGCATGAGCATGTCAGGATTGCTCAGCACGTCGAGCATGGCGCGCGCGTTGGCGACGATGCGCCGCACGGACGGGCGCGTGAGGCTGTCGCCGTCAACGTCGAGCAGCGAGTCGATGTTGTCGCCGATGATGAACGTGTCGAAAAAGTCGCGGTCGCATTCGCGAACGCTCAGGCGTGGCCGCTCATCCAAGTCCTTAATGCGCGACTGCGCAATGAGGAGGAGAGAGCCGAGTTCATCGCGCAGGGCGGGGTCCTCTTCCAAGTGACGCAGTAGAGACACGAGGATACACAGGGTGGTGAGGCGTTGCTGCCCGTCGATGATGTCGACGTCGTCGCCGCTGGGGTGCTGCACGAGGACGATCGACCCCAGGAAATAGTCGCCGTCGTTCGTGCGCCACGCGCCCAGCAGATCATTCACGAGGGTTTCCGCCTGCTCTTCCTCCCACACGTAGGGGCGCTGGAAGTCGGGAATCTGGTACTGGCGGTCGCCGTGTAGCAGCTCTTGAATGGACTTCTGTGTCGTCGTGAGGGTCATGGAGGCCTACATCCTCGTTGTGGCGGACTATCTTCTGATGGCAGTATATCGATGTTTGCTCGGTATGTGTCCAAAAGGAACGAGGCCTGGGTGCCGTGCCAGGATACAGCTCGGCGGGTGGGTGACCGGGCGGGCGATAGCATGGGGGCGTGCGGTGGCGGCCCCTCGCGTGGGTCGTGGAATGGAACGGGGGAGCGTCGATGGACACCATCAGGAAAGCGGATAGCCGCCGCGGGCGGATCGCCTACGAGGTTGCGGGGCTCGCGTGGCTTGCCGAGGCCTCGGACCCCGGGGCCGCCGTCGTGCCCGTGCTCGATCACGGTGCGACGTGGCTCGAGGAGCCCCGCCTCGTCTCCGTCACGCCAACCCCTCGGGCTGCCGAGGAGTTCGGCCGCGCCCTCGCCCACACCCATGCCGCCGGAGCCAGCCACCTGGGCGCGCCCCCGCCCGGCTTCGAGGGCAACGGCTGGATGGGGGAGGCGCACCTGTCGCTACCCGACCGCCCGAGTCCAGCCCCAGCCTCGTCCCGAGGTGAGTCCTGGGGCGCCTTCTACGCGCGCGAGCGCATCGCCCCCTACGCCGGCGACCGCACCTTCACGGCTACAGAACGCGCGCTCATCGATAAGCTCTGTGAGCGCCTCGAATCGGGTGCGCTCGACCACGACCAGCCGCGCCTCGTCGAGGACGCGAAAAAGCGCCATAACAACGTCGGCGCCGCCCGCACCCACGGCGACCTGTGGAGCGGCAACGTCATGTGGACCCCGGACGGTGCCGTCCTCATCGACCCCGCCGCGCAGGGCGGCCATGCCGAGGAGGACCTCGCCGCGCTCGCGGTCTTCGGATGCCCGCACTATGAGCGGATTCTCGCCGCCTACGACGAGGCCTCACCCCTGGGGGACGGCTGGCGCGAGCGCATCGCCCTGCACCAGATGCACATCATCATGATCCACTGCGCGGTCTTCGGGCGCTCCTACGTGCCCGAGGCCCTCGCCATTGCCCGTAGGTACGTATAGATCGCTTTCCCTGCGTGCCCGAGCGCAGAGCCCGCAGACAAAAACCGCGCCTCCCTCCGCGAACCCGCACGCGCATGCGTGGGGACGAGGGGGAGGCGTGGTACCGCTCGAAGGCAGAGATGCTCAGGCGCGAGCGTCGTAGTGCTGCAGGCCAGAGTCCTCTCGCGAGCCGCCCTGGCCGTCGCCCACGTCGTGGTAGTCGTGGATCCACTCGAGGCGGCGCACCCACTTAACCATCTTGTAGCCGTGCTGGGAATCGGCGCGCAGGCGTAGAGGGCCGCCGTAGACCTCGGGCAGAGGCTCGTCGTTCATGCCCCAGGCGAGGATGCACTTGTCGTCGTCGATCATCGACGGGTCGATGCACTCGTAGTAGGGCTCGGTCGGGCGCCCGTCGTAGGTGTGCCCGACGTGTCCGAAGGAGGTGGCCATCAGGTAGTGCGCGCCCTCCGTGGGCGTCACCTGCTCGAGGAGGTCCTTGAGGCGGATGCCCTCCCACTTCGCGATGCCGGTCCATCCCTGCATGCAGGTGTGCATCGTAATGTTCGTGACCTTGCCCAGGTCCTTCAGCTCATCGATGGAGAAAGACTTCTCCTCCTCGACCAGGCCGCCGATCTCGAGGCGGAAGTACTTGAAGTCGTCCTCGCGCAGTGCGATGTACTCCTCGGACTGTTCCTTTGTCGGTGGGCGCGTGTTGACCCAGTGGAACGGGGAAATGTCGTCCTCGGTGAAGGTCTTCTTCGCGACCTGACGCGAATGCAGACGATCAATCGTGAGCGCGCGGATGGGCTGCGTGGCGCCCCAGATCCAGCGCTGGGTGCGGCGCATGTTTGACAGGGACCAGTAGGACGCGCCGATCCACAGGGCGATGGCGACAACGATGCCGATGATCAGCATGGTGACAGCCTGAGCGAATTGCGCCGCCGAGATGTCGTTGTAGTTTTCGCCGAGCATCATGTGTGCGATGTTGTATTTCGGATGGACGATGAACACGAGCGCGACGTGCATGACCACGAAGAAGCAGTAGAACGCCATGCCCAGGAAGTGGATGGAACGGGCGGTCTGGCGGTTGCGGAAAAGCTTGACGTACCTGGGGAAGCGCCCCGCGAACGTGGGGGACATGATGGGGCCGGTCGCGATCATGAGGGGCGCGACGATGAAGACGACCGTGAAGTACATGAGCTTCTGGAGGGCGTCATAGGGCTGGAAGTGCTCGATGGAGGGGATCTGCAGGCCCATGTAGATCTTGGCGCTCTCCCAGGCCTCGGGGAAGATGGACCAGGAGGTGGGCACGATGCGACGCCACTGGCCCGTCCCGAAGAGGAGGGCGACGTACACGAAGCCGTTCGCCAGCCAGATCGCGGTGACGAGCGCGTGCCAGGCGCGGCCCAAGCCGATCTGTCCGCGTCCGGGCAGGGAGATCAGCGGGTGGAGGTTGCGCTGGTCGTCGCGCGCCGTGAACTCGCCGGGGACGGTCGACACCTTGTCCTTCGTGAACTTGAGCCACTCGGATCCGGGCGTGCAGTGATTGTTCCAGTACAGACGTGGGTGTGATGCGAGGACCTCCCAGCCGGAGCGGATGAGGAAGCCCATCATGATGAAGTTGATGAAGTGGGTGATCCTCAACCAGGCGGGAAAAGTGTCGAGGTCGACGGCACCGGCTGCGCTAGCCATTGCTGCGAGCGCGTGCATGGCGGTTCCTCCTGTGTGGCGTGAGCGATAGAACGCTTCGTAGATTAGAGGGAAAACGCGCGCATAATTAGGTGTCAAATCACATTTGAGTGTGGTGTGCTACAAGTTCATTACTTGTCAAGCGTGATTTGAGAGGGCAAAAGCCATTCTTGTGGAAAAAGGTATGTTTATTAATTCTGGGGTCGAATTATGACAGGACGAGGCCGGGGCCGGGTCGTGCGATGCAACCCAGCCCCGGCCTCGTTCCCGGAGATGTGAATGACCTACAGGCGCGGGATGTTGCGCATGTTGGAGGTGGCCATGGAGAATGCCTCGGCGATGCCGCGGTTGAGGACAATCTTGCTCATTGCGGTCGCGAAACCGACGACCTGGCCGCTGGTGATGGCCGGCGGGAGCGAGAGTGCGTTCGGATCCGTGATGACCTCGACGAGGGTAGGGCCGGGCGCGGCGAAGGCCTCGCGGTACGCGTCCTCCAGGCGAGACGGATCCTCAACGCGCTCCGCGTGGAAGCCAATTGCACGGGCAATCTCCGCGTAATTCGTATCCGGGACATCCGTCTGGAAATCGGGAAGGCCGTTGACCAGCATCTCCAGCTTCACCATGCCCAGCGTCGAATTGTTGAAGA
>USPB01000004.1 GCA_900556405.1 uncultured Actinomyces sp. | reverse complement strand
GGATGCTTCTCTCGGGATAATAGGGCATAGTGACTAAGAAAGCACCAACAACGCGAGGGAATCACGTGTCTTTATCCATTTCTGTTGTCCTTTTTGACGTCGATGGAACGCTCGTTGATTCCGCTCCGGCCGTCATGAGCGCATTCCGTGACGCACTGTCAGACTACGATTTGCCGATTCCTGACGACCAGTGCCTACGTACGTATGTCGGCCCGCCGCTGTGGTATTCGTTCGCAGACCTGGGGTACGAGGGAGAGCTTCTGGCCGACCTCGTGACTCGCTACCGCACTCGATACCAAGCTCACTATCTCGATCCTGAGCCCTTCCCGGGGGTCATCGACCTGCTGCATGATCTCCACGACGCCGGTGTGCCCCTGGCAACTGCGACGTCGAAGCAGACGCCGATGGCTTTGGCGCAGATGGAGCACCTGGGACTGACCAGCGTCTTCGACGTGGTCGCGGGAGCCACTCCCGATCCGTCTTCGAATAAGGCGAGGGTCATTCGTGAGGCCTTGACGCGTCTGGAGGCCGCGGGAGCTGATATCTCCCACCCCGTCATCGTGGGAGACTCCATCTGGGATGTCCGTGGCGCCCAGGAGGCTGGCATCCCAGTGGTCGGAGTCGGCTGGGGATATGCGACAGAGGATGGCCTCGACGATGCGGACGCCGTGTGTGAGACGGTCGAAGACCTGCACGCATTCATCCTCGAAGGGGTAGCGAGGGCAGCGTCCCAGAGCGGACGCTAACGAAAGTCCCGGGACTTCACGTCGACGGGAAGCCCGACAGGCGTGATCCTGAAGGCTTGCACGCTGATCGCGCCATCTCCCCACTCGAGTGTCCCGCGCACGAGTAGAGCACTCGACTCGAGGCATACGCGCCGGAACTTTTTCCACGCACCCACCGACACGGAGACGTTGACGAGGCCGGTCTCGTCTTCGAGGGAGAGAAACGTGATTCCTCCGCCCGTGTGAGGGCGTTGCCGGTGGGTGACTATTCCTGCGACGTCGACGATGCGTCCGGCCAAGTGATGTCCGAGATCACCCGTCCGCAGGACTTCTTCAGGCAAAGCGGAACGCACGTACGCGAAAGGATGCGTCCCCACAGTGAGCCCCGTCGAGGCAACATCCAAGCGCATGTGCCCCTCTTCTGAGAGTGGAGGGAGCTCGGGGACGATGGAACCCACCTCCGTGCCGGGAAGAAATGGTTGCCACTGGCCGGACCGTGCGGTGGGTTGGGCGAGTGCTCCGGCTGCCCACGTCCCCTCTCGTCTGCCCACTCCCAGGCACCCGAGTGCTCCCGCCATCGCAAGTTTTTCCATGTCGGAGGCGCTCATATGGGCACGCCGGGCCACGTCCGCCTGATTTGCGAAGGGACCCTCACGCCTCGCTTCGACGATGCGCGCAGCAGCCGCGCCCAGGCCTCGCACCTGAGAGAGCCCGATGCGTACCGCGAGGGAGCTATCGACATCGAGGGGAACGAGGCCTCGAGCGGGAAGACGCTCCGATCGTCCCGCATGGTAATCCTCCCCTGCTTGCTTGCCCACGCGCTGCACGCTGGCGTCAACGAGCGAATCATTCACCGATGGGCCAACGACGCGTACGCCGTGCCTGTGGGCGTCCTGCACAAGGGTCGCAGGGGAATAGAAACCCATTGGCTGCGACGCCAGAATCGCGGCGTAAAAGTGCTCCGGCGCGTGCACCTTCAGCCAGGATGAGGCGTACACAATGTGCGCGAACGAAAAGGAGTGAGACTCCGGGAACCCAAAGTCCGCGAAACCCTTGAGCTGTTCGAAGACGCGCTCGCGCGTGGGGGCGTCAATCCCCCGCTCCTCCATACCGGCCATCAGGTCTCCTTTGAGGGCTTCCATGCGCTCCGGACTACGCTTGGCTCCCATTGCACGGCGAAGTTGATCGGCCCGTCCGCCCGAAAAACCTGCTGCATCCGTCGCGATGCGCATGAGCTGCTCCTGGAAGAGCGGCACGCCGAGCGTCTGACGCAGAGCCGGTTCGAGGAGTGGGTGCAGGTAAGTGACCTCCTCACGTCCCGCTCGCCGCCGCAGGTAGGGGTTGACCGAGCGCCCCTGGATCGGGCCGGGGCGTATGAGGGCAACCTCCACGACGATGTCGTAGAAGCACCGCGGTTTGAGACGGGGAAGCGTGTTCATCTGCGCGCGCGACTCCACCTGAAAGACGCCAACCGTGTCGGCTGCGCACAGCAAGTCGTAGACCCGCGGATCCTCCTCCGGAAGAGTGTGCAGTCCCAGGGGTTTATCGCCGCGCCCATGCACCACTCGCGGCGCCCAGCCGCGCAGGAGCTTATTCGCTGCCTCTCCGGTACGTGCGTTGCCAGCCTGGAGCTCGTCGAAGGCGACGCGCAGCGCCGTCAGCATGCCGAGCGAGAGTAGGTCGAACTTGACGAGGCCCGCATCCGCACAGTCCTCTTTGTCCCACTGGAGGACGGTGCGCCCCGGCATCGCTGCCCACCCCACCGGGCAGATGCGCGAGACCGGCTGATCGGTGAGCACCATGCCTCCCGAGTGGATCCCCATGTGCCGGGGCAGACGTGCAAGCGCAGCGGCAGCGTCACCAACAAGGGCTGGTGGCTCTCCCCTGCCCTGGGACCAGGCCGTAGCCGTGCCGACGGGGTACCCGAGAGCACGGGCGACGTCGCGGATCGCCGAGCGCGGGCGATACGTGATGACGTTGGCAACCTGGGCCGCGCGATCCCTCCCAAAGGTGTCGTAGACGTACTGAATGACCTCTTCGCGGCGGCACGCCTCGATGTCGACGTCGATGTCTGGAGGCCCCGAGCGCGCATCGGACAAAAACCGCTCGAAGAGCAGGTTGTGGCGCACGGCGTCCACTGCGGTGATCCCAAGGCAGTAGCACACCGCTGAATTGGCGGCGCTCCCTCGCCCCTGGCACAGGATGCCGCTGCGCTCACAAAAGTCGACGATCTCCTTGACGATCAGGAAGTAGCCCGCAAAGCCGAGCCGTTCGATAATCCCCAGTTCATGATCGATCGTTTCCCACGCCCGAGGGTGTTGTGCGCGCGTCCCATAGCGCTCGCGGGCCCCCTCGTAGGCACAGTGTGCGAGCCAGCTATCCGGTGTATGCCCGTCGGGAACCCGGGTGCGGGGCAATCGCGGAGCGACGAGGCGCAGGTCGAAAGCGCAGGAGGCTGCGACGTCGCAGGCGTTATCAAGAGCATGTGGGTGGGCGCCGTGCAGCCGAGCCATTTCGGCGGGTGAGCGCAAGAAGGAACGATGGGCACCCAGGTGCGCTTGCGCCTCGTCGAGGGAGGCGCCCAGTCGGGTAGCAGCAAGGATGTCGCCGAGTGCTTGCTTCGAGGGAGTAGACATGCGCGCGCCGGTCGTGGCAACGAGCCGTATTCCACTTGCGCACGCAAGCTTCGCAAGCGTGTCTCCAACCTCACCCTCATCCCCGCGCGCGGCCTGCCATTCAACAAGAATCTGGTCGCGCCCAAACGCGTCCACGAGTCCATCGAGGACTCGGCGTGCTGACACCGTTCCTCCAGCTCGCAGAGCACGCATGAGCGGACCGCGTCTGCCTCCCGTGAGGACGATGAGATCCCCTCCGGCCACGCTCAGATCGACGAGGCTGTGGCAGGGGTTTCGCTCCCCCGGCGCAGATAGCGCCCGCTCACTCATGGCCCCCACCAGATTGGCGTACCCGCCGGGGCTCTGCGCCAATACGGGCAGACGTATCCCCGGATCGTCAGCGCCGGGGGCAAGTCCCCATCCCGGGGCCTGCGTGCCCGGAATGATTCCTCTGAGCGCGTCTGGCGTGAGCGTCAGCTCGGCCCCATACACGATCGGCAGGCCGACGTCGCGAGCTGCCATGGTCGTCTGAACCGTCGAATACATGCCATCAACGTCGAGAATCGCCAGGGCGTCAAGGCCCAGACGCGCAGCTTCGGTCACCATCTGCGCGGGTTCGTCGGTCCCGTCCAGGAAGGTGAAAGCGCTGTGCGCGTGCAGTTCTGCGTAGCGTTGCTCCGTGGTCACACACCCATCATATCGAACAAATGTTCGATGAAGTGGGAGGCTGCCTACCCGCACACATACGTATGGGTATCGAAGAGAGGCCACGCTTGTGGTCACAAACCGTATGCTGGGACCATGGAATCCATGCTCGCAGCGTCGCTTCGCTCCCCAGGCGCACTCACTCTTGAGAAACGTCCTATCCCTGCGCTCGGTCCCCGAGACGCTCTTCTCGCCGTGGAAGCAACGACCCTGTGCGGCACCGACCTGCGCATCGCAACGGGACAAAAGACGAACGGCGTGACCCCGGGCGTCGTTCTCGGGCATGAAATCGCCGCGCGCGTATGGTGCATCGGAGACGAACTGACCGCAGGGGTTGACGTTCCCGCTCCGGGCACGCAAGTCGGCCTCGCACCCGAGATCGCATGCGGACAGTGTGACGCGTGTGTCAGTGGCCGGTCCAACGTGTGTGCGCGCATGCGCCTCTTCGGAACGGGCGTGGACGGAGGGCTCGCGGACTTCATCCTTGTTCCCCAGGAGGCCCTCGCGTGCATCACGCCCGTCGCTCGCGAGATCGCCCCGCCCCTCCTGGCGCTGGCGGAGCCGCTCTCATGCTGCCTGCGTGCCACCAGGCGTCTGCCAATCGGCCCCGACTCTCGCGTTCTCGTGCTGGGAACCGGTCCGATCGGCCTCATCCACTGCGCGCTCGCGGCCTTCGCCGGGGCCCGCGTCATGGCGTGCGGTCGAGCGGCGCGCCTCGAACCGGCCCGTACGATGGGCGCCGAGACCACGACGACGTCTCAAGGCGACGACCTCGTCGCCAACGTCCAGGATTGGACGGGCGGCGTGGGCGCAGACGTCGTGATCATCGCCGTCGGCGACCCCGGCCTCGTCCCCGTTGCCATCCAGTGCGCGCGCATCGGCGGACATATTTCATTCTTCGCTGGCTTCCCCGCCGGAGCCACGGCACAGGTCGATCCGAACCTCGTGCACTATCGCGAACTGACTCTCAGCGGCAGCGCCAACGCGACCCTTGACGACTACGTGAGTGCCGTCGACATGCTCTCCACCGGGAGCATCGACCTCTCACAGCTCCTCACGCACGAGTTTGCACTGTCCGACGTGAGTTCGGCCCTCGACGCAGTGCGTACACGCGCCGGGCTGAAGATCGCCGTACGCCCGGACGGTATGGTTGGCCGTTAATCAAGGAGGCCGCGAAGGTCCGCCTCGCTGAGGCGGGCGCCCGTACCCGTCCCGTTCATCACCGAGGAAATCAACTGACGTTTGCGGTCCTGAAGCTCCACGACCTTCGCCTCAATCGTGTCCGTCGCAACCATCCGATAGACGTTCACTTTCTTCGTCTGGCCGATGCGGTGCGCACGATCAATCGCCTGCTCCTCGGCGGCTGGGTTCCACCACGGATCCATGACGTACACATAGTCGGCTTCGGTGAGGGTCAAGCCCGAGCCGCCAGCCTTGAGTGAGATCAGGAAGACCTGGGCGCGCCCCGAGCGGAACTGCTCGATGACCTGAGCGCGACCACGCGTCGATCCATCAAGCTGTACGACGGAGATTCCACGACGCTCCAGCACGTGGCGAATACGTTCCAGGAATGAGGTGAACTGGCTAAACACGAGCGCCTGATGGCCCAACGGCACGATCTCGTCCAGGCGATCAGCCAGGTATTCAATTTTCGCCGACCCAACGTGCGCGTACGAGGACTCAACGAGGGCCGGGTCAAGCGCAAGCTGACGCAGCCTCGTGATCGATGCCAACACGCTCATCCTGTTCGCATCCACATCGCGCAAGAGGTCAAGGATCCGCGCGCGCTCGCGGGCCAGGTATTGGTCGTAGATATGACGGTGTTCCTTACCCAGGTCAACGCGCACGATGTCGACGATCTTGTCGGGCAGATCGGGTGCAACTTCCT
The DNA here is from genome assembly GCA_900556405.1 of uncultured Actinomyces sp. GTDB lineage: Bacteria > Actinomycetota > Actinomycetes > Actinomycetales > Actinomycetaceae > Pauljensenia. Next base: position 18,395 of record USPB01000004.1, on the reverse strand, counting down.
CCTTCGTACGGCGCAGAACAAAGGGGGAAACATAGGCCGTCAAACGCGCGAGCAGTGCCGGATCCGCACCATTTTCAATGGGCTTACGCACTCGCTGCTGGAATGTCTCCCACGGGGGCAAGAGTCCCGGGCACGTCAAAGAGAGCAATGACCACAGGTCTGACAGCGAATTCTCAATCGGGGTGCCAGACACCGCCAGCTTCCACGGTGCCTCGAGGTCGCGAAGGGCGCGGTACGTCGCGGTGCGGGGGTTTTTGACTGCCTGCGCCTCATCGATGATGACACCACCGAGACGCACGTCCTTCCATTGTTCACCCTCCAAGCGCGCCAGCGTGTAGGAGGTGACAACGACGTCGGCATCCTCGACCTCCTGCGCAATCGTCGTTCCTCGGCGCGCGGCCGTTTCATTCACGGCGCGCACGCGCAGATGCGGCGTAAAAGTGCGGGCTTGATCGGTCCAGACACCAACAACGGACGTCGGCGCGACGACAAGCACTGGGGTTCTTTCGCCCGCAGGTGCTTGCGCATGAAGGGCGGCCACGGCCGAGAGGATCTGAACGGTCTTCCCCAGGCCCATATCATCGGCCAGGATTCCCCCGATTCCACGCGCCAGCCGTGCCGTCAACCACGCGTGCCCACGCCGCTGGTACGGACGCAGGATCTTGCTCAGGCTCGGCACCGGAGGCAACCCATCGTCCCCCAAGCCGCCGCGCAGCGGAGCGATGCGTGTTCTCCAGGCGTCGCTCAACCTCACGTGGTCGGATGCGGCGGCGACCAGATCGACCATGCCGACTTGCATGGGAGTGAGCCTCATGTTCTCACCATCCCAGCCCGACAGCGTCCGTGCCTCCTCCAAGAGGGTGGCCAAAGAACGAATGCGTTCCCCGTCCAGGCGCACCCACACGCCCCCCACCTCGACATAGTCCTGACCGCTGGCTAGCGCCTCAAGCGCCTCGCGCACACTGATCGTGACAGTGCCCAGGCGCAACCGCACATTCAGATCGAACCAGTCGCGCTGGGCAGGATCGACGCTCAGGTCGATGTCACAGCCGTCTTCGCGCACATCAATCGCGCGTACATCGTCCGCAACATCCCACACGAGGCCGTCCGGCCCCTCGATGTCGACAACCCGTTCCAAGAACGTAGGAACACGCCACGGCGACAGACGCCCAGTTCGCGGCGGTGGTGTCCACAGATCCGCGTCCAGCGCGCGCCCCCACGACTCCACGCGCCGCACAATCTGCGCCACAGCCTCGTCGCCCACGCAGTGCGCCACGGGGGTTCGTGAGCGCGACCCACCCTGCTCGTACTCCGCCCACCAACGCACGACGACAGAGTCTCCATCGCGGCGCACCGTTCCCACGAGAGAAACGTCGGGCCGCGCCTGGGCGTCAAAACTGCCATCGGAGGACGCCATCGAAAAACGCCGCAGAAGCGCCGGCAACCACGTTCCTCGAAACTCAGCGATGTCCGCCGCGGGAATATGCAGGGCACGGTCGAGAGGAAAACCATCCAGCGTCGCCAGCCCCTCGATGCGCGCAATGGTACGCCCTCCATCCAGCAACAGAACACCCGCGTCGCGGTCGATACGAGGCCTCACCACCACGTCATCTCCGTTACGCGCAACAACTCTGACGTCAAGGCCGTCATCGCCGGCACGCACATCAATGTCCGCATCCCACGTCGTATGAGACAGCACCACCCGGTCGCGCGCCTCAGGCGACGCATACAGCTCCACCCCGGCCCTCACAAGGCGCGCAAGCCACGCGTACGCATGCTCACCCAGCGAGCTAAGCGTCACTTCCGTCCGCGAATGCCACGAACGCGACTCTCGAGACAGGCGGTAACCCTCGCGCATCAGCGAGACATGCGTCGGATCAAGACCATCGGTCACCGACGCCCACTGGGTTGCCGTCAGATCAAGCCACGAAGCGCGCTTCGTCGTCCACGCCGACGAGGAGCCACGGCGAAGAGGAACGAGAGACGGCTCGACGCCGGGATCATGGGCATCAACAACGAGGGCCAAGGGATCACCCAGATGGTTGCGATCCCCACCCAGCATCTGCTCAAGAATCCGGCTCCATTCGGGCACGACGCGACGCTTCTCGCGCGCATCCTCACGTCCGACGATAAGCGTGGCAACCGCATGCGGACAGTCACCGCGCAGCGGGCACGCGCATGAAAGCGATGGGCGCAGCGCACCCTGCTCGACACGCACGCGATACGTGAGTCCTCCCTCTTTCACGCGCGCCTCAGCTCGTTCGCCGACCTCGTCCCAGGAGAATTCGCGCACCGCACCGCTGCGCGCCAAACGCAGACCGTTTGCCCACGTCGCCGGGCCGACGAGGGCCATCACATCGTCATCCGACAGCGAGGCCAGCGTTTCACTCAGCGACAGAGATACCATCCTTTCAGTCTACGGCACGCACCAGCGCCCGTCACCGGCTCACTGGGTCAGCCCCTCCATCGCCCACTCCCCTCCCTGCCAGACAAGGAGCACATTCCGGCCATCCTCAAGCAACACCCTCATGTAGGCGCGCGGGCGTTCCTTGGCCCACCAGCGTCCCCCCACCGGCCAGGGGCCCTCCACGCGCGTGATCGCGACGCGTCGCCCCCTCCCGGACGTGGATCGCGTTGTGTCATGCGGGTCGATGAAATAGGCGGGCACTGCACTCAAGGCTCCTCGATGGTCGACACGCACATCATCGAAGACGCCCGACTCGCCCACGATCCTCACCCGCACTGGCTCGTCAAAAAGCGTCGCTGGAGGCTGAGCAATACGCCCCTCCCACGCCCCCTCACACGAACGCAGGTGAGGCTCGCTGCCCCATCTGGCCATCACCACGCGACTACGCGGATCATAACCGCCCTGCACCCGCGGAACGAGGAGCGCATCCGGCCCCGCCATACCCTGGATGCGCACGACACTGCGTGACACATCGCGCTCGCGGTCTCCTCGTCCCCACAGCGCAGTCGCTCCCTGCCCCTCCCGGGGATCGCATGCGGTGAGACGGATACTGGCTACGGCACCACTGGGACCATCGACGCCAGACGTCCATCCCGCCAGCGTCCATCGAACGCGCAGCGCGACGTCATCGGGAGCCCACAGATCGCATCCGCTCCACGTGCGAGTGCGTTGCCCGCCCCCTGCGTCTTCTACGTCAATGCGCAGCGTCTGCGAGACGAGTCCGCCCTGCGCCAGCTTCAGCGCCAGATCTCGAGCAATGCGCCAAATGGGAACCATCATTGTGTCGATGGATTCGCCACCGGCATCGATACTGCATTCCACCGCAATGTCAGGTTGGATACGGTCAGTCGGGGCAAGGTTGCTCTCTCCTCCGGATGCGAGGACCCAGAGCGCGTCACCGACATCCCCGAAACGCTCGCACACGCGACCGCGGCCAAGGTCAAGAAAATCCGCACAGGTGCGGATACCCAGGCCCTGCAAGAGTTCGACAGCCTCAGATGCTCTGTCGGCCATTGCGGGAGGAACAGAACTCAGAGCCTCGCACAATGGGATACGTCCCAGGAATGATTGGGTCTCTGCGGAGGGGACTATACGTCCCCCGCGCGCCGCTTTCACAGAGGCGACTGGACCGTCTGCAATTCCCACGAAACATTCGACTCCAACAGCCTCCTCGATTGCCGACACCAGAGCCGAGGCGGCGGCCTCCTCGCTCCCATGCCAACGAGCCGGGCCTCCCGCCCGGCACCTGGCCAAACCCGGGCGCATGCACTGAACCCCAGCCGCCACCGAGTCGAAGGCGTCAACGACCGCGCTAAAAGCCCTGGCCTCGCGATCGGGGTCGCGCGGCATACAGAGAAGATCGGGGCACAAAAACGTTGCCTCCCGCACGCTCATGCCGCTCCTGACGCCTGCGCGCCGAGCCGCCGCGCTAGCTACCTCGATGCGGTCAGCATGCACGACGGCCCCGACCCCACCCGGAGGCAGGTCAACCACGAGGCAGTGGACCGGCCAGTCGGGCACCCACACCACCATGTCACGCACCTATATCACCAGCCGCATTCGCGGACGTGGAGCGGGGACACGCGAAAGCCCCTGCCAGGAAGAAAGCGTCACGATGGTGCGTCCCATTGAGCGAGCTCGCGCCGCCAGGACCCGCTGATGTGCACCGGACAGTTCAGGAATATCGAGGCAGATGACATCGCAGGCGTCCACGAGAAGGGCACACAGATCGACCAGCGGGGAATCTTTCTCAGCGTTTAAAACGAGAACACGGTCGAGGTCCATCCCCTGTTGAGCTGCCCACTCCCAGCCGATATCACCAACTCCACACACACCGATCCACCCACCGGTGGGGCACACATCAATGAGGAGACGGATGAGTTCGGACCTGCTCGTCGGTCCCAGGAGGATGGGAGAAGCGCCAGTGGACCCGTGCTCAATGTCGTCGCGCGCGCGCAGTCCGACAGCCCGTTCGGCACGGTTCAGCACGTCACGCGCCGCGAGCAGACGCGCGTGCGCATCGGTCATGGCTCCCCTCCCACAAATAGAACATGTGTTCGACATGGGAAGTCTAGAACCACGCTCACACATCTGCGTCCCGAACGCCGATCGAGCGCGAATAGGTCACAATGGAGGCATCGCGAAAAGGAGAAGGCATGAATATCGACCAGCGCCCACTCGCCCCCAGCCCCTACGACGGCCTGAATGTCCCCACATTCACACTGTCATCGACCGTTCTCACCGACGGCGCGCCGATGCCGAAGTCGGCGACAGCCGACGCAGGTTCCCTTTCTCCGGATCTCGCATGGCATGGCTTCCCGGAGGAAACAGCAAGCTTCATGCTGACCTGCTTCGACCCGGACGCCCCGATCCCCTCGGGATGGTGGCACTGGGCAATCCTCGACATCCCCGCATCGATGACTCACCTAGAGGCGGGGGCGGGAGCGTCCGATCTCATGCTGGACGGCCCCGCTTTCCACCTGCGCGGCGACGCGGGCGAGGCCTCCTACTTCGGGGCCGCTCCCCCACCTGGCGACCGCCCGCACCGCTACGTGTTCACTGTGCACGCCCTGAATACGGACACGCTCGGGCTCGACGACGATGCGACTCCAGCCATGGCCTCGTTCGTAGCGCTTGAGCACATCATCGCGCGCGCGACCCTGACCGTTACTCACCAGGCCTGAGGATTATGCTGCACATTATTTTTTGGGAGCCGGAAATCCCCGGGAATACGGGTGCTGCGATCCGTCTGTCGGCATGTACCGGGTCCATGTTGCACCTGGTCAAGCCGCTGGGCTTTGATATGGACGACGCGAAGCTTCGCCGTGCCGGCTTGGATTACCATGACCTTGCGCACGTCATGGTGCACGACAGTCTGGATGATGCCCTCGCTCAGGTGCCGGGACGTATCTGGGCGCTCACAGGCCACGCCACCACCATGTACGCCGACATCTCCTACGCCGATGGCGACGGCCTCCTCTTTGGTCGCGAGTCAGTCGGGCTCTCCGAGGAGGCAATGAATCACTCCCGCGTCGAGGATCGCGTGCGCATCCAGATGGTTAACGGCGTGCGCTCCCTCAACCTGGCAAACTCCGCGTCCATCGTCCTGTACGAGGCGTGGCGTCAGCTCGGTTTTCCGGGTGGCATCTAGCCCTCAACAGACATCAGAGAAGCGAGGCCCAGGTCGGATGAATCCGCCGGGCCTCGCTTGCTACAGGACACTCTCAGTGAGGCCTGAGCTCAGCCAGCCTTCCACGGAGCAGAAGGACGCTCCACCTGCTCCGCGAGGGAGACAATCCTGCGCGGATTTGAACGCCACATCCACACCAGGCCGATAACCGAGACGATGAGGGGCACGTAATAGAAATCCACGCCAAAACCGGTCCATGCAGAACGGGCCGAATTCAGTTCGTCAAGGCCGAGGGAGGCAACCCACAAAATAATAGGGATAGCAATCGACAGCGTAATTGTCACCCAGCCAACCAGACGCATGCGTCGCCCATTGTGTGTCAAAGCCGTCGCGGCAATGAGGTAGTCGACGCCAGCAAGGAGCGCAACGATCCGCGGCCCCCAGGGCTGGCCCTGAGCATGAAAGAGATCGAGAATAGCCGTCACAAAAATCCAAGCTCCCAAGAGCCAGAACAAAGCGATAATAATGCGGCCAAGTCCAAGCGACGGCGGGCGCTGATCGCGCGCACCGACAGCCTCGTTCGTTGCGTCATGTCCATGCACGTTATCGATCCTACCGAGGCCGCGCACACCCCGCATCGCATCAACAAAGCGCCCTCAACAAGAGGGTGTCATGTGGCCTGATACACCGGGATGAAACACCGAGCTTCAAGACAGCATTGCGCAAACGTGGGACAATAGGCCTATAAGGACCGTGAGGCCCGCCATGAAAACAACCATCTGAGCTGAGGCTCATCAACGAGGAGTTTTAAACCTTGAGCGAATCGACCTACGACATCGTCATTCTGGGTGCGGGTTCCGGCGGCTACGCGACCGCCCTGCGCGCTGCGCAGCTCGGAATGAAGGTCGCCCTCATCGACGGCGATAAGGTGGGCGGCACCTGCCTGCATCGCGGCTGCATTCCCACGAAGGCGTACCTGCACGCCGCAGAGACGGCCGAGGCCGTTCGTGAGTCCGCCAAGTTCGGCGTTTCTTCCACCTTCAACGGTATCGACATGGCTCAGGTTGGCAAGTACCGCGACTCGGTTATCTCCGGCCTCTACAAGGGCCTGCAAGGCCTGCTCAAGTCCCGCAACGTCGAGGTGATCTCCGGCTGGGGCCGCCTGGCTGACGCAAACACCATCGAGGTGAACGGCCAGCGCATCACGGGCCGTAACATCGTCCTGGCAACCGGCTCCTACTCGCGCTCAATCCCTGGGCTCGAGATCGGCGGCCGCGTCATCTCCTCCGATCAGGCCCTCCAGATGGATTGGGTTCCCTCCTCCGTCGTGATTCTCGGCGGCGGCGTCATCGGCCTCGAGTTTGCCTCCGTGTGGCGTAGCTTCGGCGCTGAGGTCACGATCATCGAAGCCCTGCCCCACCTTGCCAACAACGAGGATGAGGCCATCTCTAAGCAGCTCGAGCGCGCCTACCGTAAGCGCGGCATCAAGTTCCACACGAACACTCGCTTCGCCTCGGCTACGCAAAACGAGCAGGGCGTGCACGTTCAAACCGAAGACGGCAAGGCTTTCGATGCTGACGTCCTCCTGGTTGCCGTCGGCCGCGGCCCGGTCACCGAAGGCCTGGGCTACGAGCAGGCCGGAATCACGCTGGACCGTGGCTTCGTGATCACCAACGACCGCCTGCACACCGGTGTTGGCAACATCTACGCGGTTGGCGACATCGTCCCCGGCCTCCAGCTCGCTCACCGCGGCTTCATGCAGGGCATCTTCGTCGCCGAAGAGATTGCTGGCCTGAACCCGACGATGCAGGCGGATATCAACATCCCGCGCGTGACCTTCTGCGAGCCGGAGATCGCCTCTGTCGGCATGACCGAAAAGCAGGCACGTGAAAAGTTTGGCGACCAGGTGCGTACGGTCGAGTACAACCTCGCTGGCAACGGAAAGTCGTCTATCCTGGCCACATCGGGCATCATCAAGCTGGTCTCGGTTGAGGGCGGTCCGATCGTGGGCTTCCACGGCATCGGCGCGCGCATCGGCGAACAGATTGGTGAGGGCGAGCTCATGGTGAACTGGGAGGCGTACCCCTCTGACGTCGCTTCCCTCATCCACGCGCACCCCAGCCAGAATGAGTCGATTGGCGAAGCGGCTATGGCACTGGCCGGTAAGCCGCTCCACGTCCACAACTGACCGAAATTTTTTATAGGAGAACACACAATGGCAACTTCAGTGACCATGCCCGCTCTGGGCGAATCCGTCACCGAGGGCACCGTCACCACGTGGCTGAAGCAGGTCGGCGACACCGTCGAGCTCGACGAGCCCATCGTTGAGGTGTCCACGGATAAGGTCGACTCCGAGGTCCCCTCCCCCGTCGCCGGCGTCCTGCTGGAGATCCTGGTCCCCGAGGATGAGACCGTTGAGGTCGGCACCGAGATCGCGCGCATCGGCGACGCATCCGAGGCCTCGGCTGCCCCCGCCGCCGCTCCCGTTGAGGCTCCCGCCGCCCCTGCAGCCGCCCCTGCAGCCCCGGCACCTGCTGCTGCCCCTGCGGCGTCTCCCGCTCAGGGCACCGAGGTGCGCATGCCCGCTCTGGGTGAGTCCGTCACCGAGGGCACCGTCACCACGTGGCTGAAGTCCGTGGGCGACGCCGTCGATGCCGATGAGCCGCTGCTCGAGGTCTCCACGGATAAGGTCGACTCCGAGGTCCCCTCCCCCGTCGCCGGTTTCCTCGCCGAGATTCGTGTTCCCGAGGACGAGACCGTTGAGGTCGGCACGGTCGTCGCGATCATCTCGTCGTCGGCTCCGTCGGCTGCACCCGCAGTTGAGGCTGTTGCTCCGGCTGCTCCTGCAGCCCCGGCCGCTCCTGCCGCTCCGGCTGCTCCTGCAGCCCCGGTCGATCCTTTCCCGAATGCGTCGACCCTGGCGCAGACGGCTTCTGCTGCCCCGGTCGTCGATGCCCCCGCCCCCGTGACCGGCTCCGCGTACGTCACGCCCATCGTGCGCAAGCTTGCTCGCGAGCTCGGCGTCGATCTGACGACGGTATCGGGCACCGGTGTCGGTGGCCGCATCCGTCGCGAAGACATCGAGGCTGCCGCTGCTGCTGCCCGCGCCGCGATTGCAGCGCCTGCGGCTCCCGCCGCACCGTCAGCTCCGGCCGCCACGCAGCTCGCAGTCGTCCGTGAGCCCTCGCCGCTGCGCGGCACGACCGAGAAGATGTCGCGTCTGCGTCAGACGATTGCCCGCCGCATGGTCGAGTCGCTGCAGACTGCCGCTCAGCTGACCACGGTCATTGAGGTTGACGTCACCAAGGTCGCCGCTCTTCGCGCGCGTTCCAAGGACTCCTTCCTGGCCAAGCACGGCACGAAGCTGACGTTCCTGCCCTTCTTCGTCAAGGCTGCAACGGAAGCTCTCGCTTACCACCCGAAGATCAACGCGACCATCAATGACAAGGAGGTCACGTACTTCGATTACGAGCACGTGGGCATCGCCGTTGACACGCCGCGCGGTCTGCTGGTTCCCGTCATCAAGAACGCCGGGGACAAGGACATTGCTGGTATCGCAGCATCGATCAACGATCTGGCTGCCCGTACCCGCGACTCGAAGGTCGGCCCTGACGAGCTGTCTGGTTCCACGTTCACCGTGACGAACACCGGTTCGGGCGGCGCCCTCTTCGACACCCCGGTCCTGAACATGCCGGAGACCGCGATCATGGGTGTTGGCACTATTGTTAAGCGCCCCGTGGTCATGAAGGGCGCCGATGGCGCTGACGTGATCGCGATTCGCTCGATGGTGTACCTGTCGCTGTCCTACGACCACCGACTGGTGGACGGTGCGGATGCCTCGCGCTTCCTGATGGATGTGAAGAAGCGCCTCGAGGAAGGTGCGTTCGAGGCCGACCTGGGTCTCTGATCACCGCTTATCACCTGTGATGGGGTGGGTCTGCGTAGCAGGCCCACCCCATCAGTATGTGACGCTACCCGGCGGAACCCGGCGCCGTATCGCTCTGCCCATCGTCTGCAGTGGCCGGCTGCGCTTTGACAACTTTGCCGGACACGGGATCCACGCGGATAACGAGATCTGTCGCATCTGGTGTATCGCGGTTATCGCATCCGTTCGCGCTGCACACCTGAGACGACTGGACGGTGAGTGTTGCGCCCACATCGATTGCACCCTGCTCACAGGAGAGCACAGCGACATTGTCAATCCTCGAAGAGAGGGCAGCGACGCGAACACCTTGCGAGCGCATCGTGTCGATTCGGCTCGTATCCTGCTCGAGCAGTTCGCCGCCGAGTACCGACTGAAGGGCCGAGGCGTCACCGTCCATAACCGCACGATCGCGCGTCGCAATTGCACGGCTAATAAGGTCGGTAAGAACGGTCGGTTCACACATGCTGGACGCTGTGGGCGAAGGACTGCGCTGGCCCGATGATTGTGTGCCGTGCGCGCCGCCTGTGGCCTGTGACGTGCCGCGCCACATCCCATACGCCATGATGGCCAGACCGGCAATGATCACAACGAGGCCGCCGGCGAGAATACTCACCCGCAACCGCCTCCCGATTCGCGGTGCCTCGCTACGGTGCCGTAGGCGCGGCGAGGTGTCGTCGTTGTCATGGTCAGTCACCGTCTCTTCGCGAAGTGCGGCAGCCCGCAGCTGCGCAATGATCCGCTCGGGATCGACAGGTTCGCGCACAATGACGTGTTCCTCCGCTTCGACAACCGTTGGAGTTGCACATGTTTGTCCCGAAGAAGCGTTATCGAAGCCTAACTGCTCGAGTTCCTCCTCCATGTTCAGGAGTGCAGCGATGCGATGCAGGCACTGCCGGTCTCCTGCTTTCCCTGACGTCTCCAGGCTCCATCCAGGGGTCCCCTCACCTTCACCGAGTTCGTCGATGAGGTCGATGATGACAGCTCGACCTTCCGGGGTGATGATGATGTTCGCCGGTGTCAGGTCCCCGTGTACGATTCCGGCGGCGTGTAACGCACTGACACCAGCCGCAATGCCGTGGACGATCTGACGCCGCGTTGCGATCGGGCGGAGGTCAGCCGAACCGAGTTCAGAATCGAGAGTTCGTCCGCGCACATAGTCTTCGATGATTGCCCACCGGCCGTCATCCGAGCGCACGACATCGCGCAGGGCAACAACATGACGCGAACTGATGGATGCCCAGGCCTTCCAGCGAGCGAGGTTCCGCTCACCGTCACGAGGGGAACGTAAAGCGACCAACGCATCGCCTGCTTCGGTGCGCGTTCTCCACAATGGACCGTTGCTCCCGATATGGAAGACCTGTCCGATCTCGTATCCGCCGATTTTCATGTTCCCATTGTCCGAATCCATATATTGTGATGCAACTCATTTTGTAAAGTACCTGGTCGGACGCGAGCGCTTTTACTTCTCTCCTCTGCGTAGAATAATGACGCTATGAGTGAATCGAATCCCCCCGCTAAGAGGCGCTTCTATCAGAACATCCTCGATGCGTACCGCCTGACCGCACGCACGTACCCTGCGCTGCCATGGATGCTTCTCGGAACAGCCGCTGTGGTGATCGCTATCTTCATGCTGGTGGCTTGGCTATCGAACACATCGTGGATTGGCTGGCTTGTCGTTGGCCTGATGGGTTCACTGACCGCAGCTCTTGCCCTTCTCAGCTTCCTGGCACGCCGCGCCCTGTTCTCACAGGTCGAAGACACTGCTGGTGCCGTCAAGGTCGCACTGTCGCAAATCCAGAGGGGCTGGGTTATTCCCGAACAGCCTGTCGCTTTTACCCGCGAACAGGATCTCGTTTGGCGCATCGTTGGACGCGCCGGAGTTGTTCTCATCTCCGAGGGTCCCGCCTCGCGCGTTCGTCCACTTCTGCAAGCGGAGGCAAAGCGAGTGACCAAGGTGATGCGCAACGTTCCGGTTCATCAGATTCAGGTGGGCCGCGAGGATGGGCAGATCGCCCTCAAGGATCTCCAGCGCGAGCTGCGTAAGCTCAAGAACATCCTGACCCCTGAGGAGGTCCCTCAGGTTTCCGCACGCATCAACGCTCTGCGTTCGGGCGAGCCGCCGATCCCGAAGGGGATTGATCCGCTTCGCGCCAAGCCGTCGCGCCGAGCGCTTCGCGGCAACTGAACAACCGTTCCACGTGGGCAAGCACTGAGTGCTTGCCCACGTGTGTATCCACCATCCGAGACGACAAGACAATGCATACTATGCATGTGCTTGCATATTCAGTACACAGTCTCCAGGACACACGGATACCAAGGAACATAATCATGCACAAGAAGACAATTTTCATGATGCTCACCGTAGCCAGCGCCGCGACAGCCCTAACGGCGTGCGCGGATCCAACAACGACCACGAGCTCCGGAAGCACAACAGCAGCAACCGCATCGAGCGCAACATCCTACGACGTCTCCTCGATTCCTACGGTTGACGAGATCGCAGCGCTTGTCCCCGACGATGTCAAAAAGCGGGGCATCCTGCGCAACGGGGCCTCCACCGGTTATGCCCCTGCTGAGTACATGGATACCGACGGACAGACGCCGATCGGCTACGACATTGATATCAATAAGGCACTCGCACAGGTGATGGGCCTCAATAGTGGAGAGACGAAGCACTCCGAGTTCCCGACGATCATTCCTGCCCTTGGAACAAAGTTCGATATCGGCATTTCCTCTTTCACCATCACGACTGAACGGGAACAGCAGGTCAACATGGTGTCCTACCTGAACGTCGGATCTGCATGGGGGGTCGCCACCGGCAATCCGAAGAACTTCAATCCCTCCGATCCGTGCGGGACGACGATTGCCGTCCAGACCGGAACGGCCCAGGAGGACTATGCGGCCACACTGTCGGACGAATGTGTCGCTGCAGGAAAGGGGAAAATCACTGTCATGCCCCACGAGCTCCAGACCGACATCGCGACCAAACTCATCGGCGGACAGTATGATGCGACGCTCGCCGACTCGACCGTCATTGGCTACACGAGCACCCAGTCGGGCGGCAAGATCGAACAGATCGGCGAGACCTTCGAATCTGCACCTCAGGGCGTTGCGATCGCAAAGGATGATGCCCAGCTCACCGAAGCAGTCCAGAAGGCGATGCAGTACCTGATGGATAACGGCTACCTGACAGACATCCTGGCCACCTACGGCGCCGAGAACGCGGCTCTCACAACCGCAGAACTGAACCCCAGCGTCAACTGACTCGTGACGCGCCACGCATAATATGCATTTATGTGCATATGGGTGCATAATGGTAGCAATCACGGGCTTTGGCCCACTCCCATCGGAAGGCACATCATGACCATCTCGAAGGCTCACGCCCTCATCGCACTCGCAGCTGCCGCTGCTCTCCCGCTCACCGCTTGCGCGGACCCGACGTCGACCAGCTCGTCGACCAGCGGCTCCGACACATCGGCAACCACCGCAGCCACGACCTCGTACGACGTGTCGAAGATTCCGACCGTTGACGAGATCGCTGCCCTGGTTCCAGACGAGGTCAAAGCGCGCGGCACGCTGCGAAATGGTGCGTCTGCCGACTATGCCCCTGCCGAATTCCTCGGTGATGACTCACAGACTCCGCAGGGATACGACGTCGACATCAACAAGGCGCTGGCCAAGGTCATGGGCCTCAGTGAGGGAACGACCAGCCACGCGGAGTTCCCGACGATCATCCCGGCACTGGGCACCAAGTTCGACGTCGGCATCTCGTCCTTCACGATTACCTCCGAGCGTGAGCAGCAGGCAAACCTGATTTCCTACGTGCAGGTGGGCTCCGCCTACGGCGTCGCTGCGGGCAACCCGAAGAACTTCGATCCGACAAACCCCTGTGGCAAGACGATCGGTGTACAGACCGGTACCGCGCAGGAAGACTACGCGACCGAGCTGTCGGACAAGTGCGTGGCAGATGGCAAGGACAAGATCACGATCATGCCGCACGATCTGCAGACCGATATCACCACGAAGGTCATCGGCGGCCAGTACGACGCCACTTTCGCTGACTCGACGGTCATCGGCTACACCGCAAATCTCTCGAGCGGCAAGATCGAGCAGGTCGGCGACGTCATCGAATCCGCACCGCAGGGCGTGGCCGTCGCCAAGAACGATGAGCAGCTGACCCAGGCCGTCCAGAAGGCCATGCAGTACCTGATGGACAACGGCTACCTCACGGACGTCCTGGCCACCTATGGCGCTCAGGACGCAGCCCTGACCACCGCCGAGCTGAACCCGGCGACAAACGACTGAGGATCTCATGGCAACCATCAAAGACGGCGTCGAGCTGATCGACGCGAAACCGGTTCCGCGCCCCGGGAGGTGGGCGAGCGCCATCGTCGCCGCGATTCTCGCAGCGATGGCCGCCCACGCACTCATCACGAACACGAACTTCCAGTGGCAGGTCGTTTTCCAGTGGCTGTTCTCGCGTTCGATCATGCAGGGCGTGCTCTTCACGATTATTCTGACGGTCCTCGCGATGGTGGTCGGCACCGCGCTGGCGATCACGATGGCGATGATGCGTCAGTCCGTGAACCCGGTCCTGCGCTGGGTTGCGATGGCCTACATCTGGTTCTTCCGTGGAACCCCTATCTACACGCAGCTGATTTTCTGGTCGCTGCTGCCCACGCTGTATCCGACGCTATCTTTCGGGGTGCCGTTCCTCGGATCGTTGTGGGGTTGGGAGCTGAGCTTTGATACGGCCACCTATTTCACGCCGTTCTGGATGGCTTTCATTGGCCTGGGCCTGAACGAAGGCGCCTACCTGGCTGAGATTATGCGCGCCGGCCTGTTGAGCGTCTCGAAGGGCCAGTGGGAGGCTGCCACCGCTCTGGGCATGCCGCGCGGAACGATCTTCCGCCGCATCATCCTGCCGCAGGCGATGCGCGTGATTGTCCCGCCGATTGGCAATGAGACGATTTCGATGCTCAAGACGACCTCCCTGGTCTCGGCGATTCCCTTCACCCTTGAGCTCACGTTCATTGCGCGTCAGCGCGGCCAGGCGACTTTTGCGCCCGTACCTCTCTTGATTGCGGCAGCGATCTGGTACCTCGTTATCACGAGCCTGCTGATGTGGATTCAGTCCTTCATTGAGAAGTACTACGGCAAGGGGTTCGAGCGCCGCGACAATGCTGGAACTGGCTCCCCCACCACCTCCGCGAAAGACGACGGGGATCACGAGGACAAGACCACCACGCTCAAGTTTTTGGATGTGACACCATGACGACCACGACACCCATGGTCTCCGTGCGCGGAGTCCACAAGTTCTTCGGTGACCTGCATGTCCTGCGGGGTATTGACCTGGATATCGCTCCGGGCGAGGTATGCGTGATCCTCGGCCCATCTGGCTCCGGCAAGTCAACGCTCCTGCGTTGCCTGAACATGCTCGAGGACATCAGTGCTGGTCGCGTCTTCGTCGACGGGGAGTTGCTCGGTTACCGCGAGGACGACAAGGGCGTGCTGCATGAGCGTCACGATAAGGAGATCGCTGCCCAGCGTTCCCGCATCGGCATGGTGTTCCAGCGCTTCAACCTGTTCCCGCATATGACGGCTCTCGAAAACGTTATGGAGGCCCCGATCCAGGTCCTGAAGCGCTCGAAGAGCGAGGCACGCGAGCAGGCGCTCGAGCTCCTTGATCGCGTGGGTCTGGCTGATCGTGCGGACCACTACCCCGCCGAGCTGTCGGGTGGCCAGCAGCAGCGCGTGGCCATCGCCCGTGCGCTGGCGATGGATCCGGAGATCATGCTCTTTGACGAGCCGACGTCCGCGCTTGATCCCGAGCTTGTCGGCGAGGTCCTCCAGGTGATGCAGGATCTCGCGGCGTCCGGCATGACGATGGCTGTCGTTACCCACGAGATCGGTTTTGCCCGTGAGGTGGCAGATCAGGTGGTCTTCATGGACGGCGGCGTGATCGTTGAGGCCGGCGCTCCCGCCGAGGTCATCGACAACCCGCAGTCGGAGCGTACCAAGGAGTTTTTCTCCAAGGTACTCTGATCATTAGTCGACGAGGCCGGGGCTGGGTTCTCCCAGTCCCGGCCTTTGTCGCAGTCGCGGTGTCTCAACCGTGGCGCGCAGATGTTGCGCCGTCAGGTCAGGGTGACGAGGTCGAGGTAGCTGTCGTCCCACAGGTCTTCGTCGGCGTCTGGAAGAAGCAGGACACGCTCGGGGTTGAGGGCCGTGACAGCGCCCGGATCGTGGGTGACGAGGATGACGGCCCCCTCATAGTCGCGCAAGGCAGCAAGGATCTCTTCGCGCGACGCGGGGTCGAGGTTGTTCGTTGGCTCGTCGAGCAGCAGGACATTGGCTCCTGAGACGACGAGCGTGGCAAGGGCGAGACGTGTCTTCTCGCCACCGGACAGGACAGACACGGGTTTCTCGACATCGTCGCCCTGGAAGAGGAACTGTCCGAGGATGTTGCGCACGTGGGTATCGTCGAGCGTGGGAGCGGCCTCGGCCATGTTCTCTCGAATCGTGCGGTTTTCGTCGAGGGTCTCATGCTCCTGTGCATAGTATCCGAGCTTGAGTCCGTGGCCTGGCACGACTCGTCCCGAATCCGGTTCCTCGATGCCGGAGAGGAGACGCAGCAGCGTCGTCTTTCCGGCGCCATTCAGGCCGAGGACGACGACTTTGGAGCCGCGATCGATGGCGAGATCGACTCCTGTGAAAACTTCGAGCGAGCCGTAGGACTTGGAGAGGCCTTCGGCTGTCAGGGGAACGCGCCCGGAGGGAGCGGGGTCCGGGAAGCGCAGGCGCGCCACCTTTTCCTGTGCGACCTCCTGCCCGGCCTGGGCGAAGAGCTCCTCGGCGCGGCGCAGCATCTGCTGGGCGGCCACAGCCTTCGTCGCCTTTGCACGCATCTTTTCGCCCTGAGCCTTCAGATGCTCGGCTTTTTTCAACGCATTAGCACGTTCCTTACGACGACGCCGCTCGTCTTCCTCACGCTGCTTGAGGTATGCCGCCCACCCGAGGTGGTAGATGTCGATCTGAGCACGATTCGCATCCAGGTAGAACACCTGGTTGACCGTGTCACCGAGGAGCTTGACATCGTGGGAAATGATCATGACGCCACCGGGGAACGTCTTGATCCAGTCGCGCAACCAGATGATCGAATCGTGGTCGAGGTGGTTCGTGGGCTCATCCAGGAGGAGCACATCCGCGTTGGAGAAGAGCACGCGTGCCAGTTCGACGCGGCGGCGCTGGCCGCCCGAGAGCGTGTCGAGGGTCTGGTCGAGGACGCGGTCCTCGAGACCGAGGGAATGGGCGATCTGCGCCGCCTCGGCGTTGGCCGCCCACCCTCCGGAGTTTGTGAACTGTTGGTCGAGCTTGACGTAGCGTTCCATGGCTCGCTGCTGCCGGGCGCCCTCGGTCGTCGACATCTCATGTTCGGCCTTGCGAATGCGCGCGATGATCGAGTCAATGCCGCGCACAGAAATAATGCGATCCCGGGCCTTCATCTGAGGGTCACCCACGTGCGTATCCTGAGCGAGGTAGCCAACGGTGCCGTTGGAGGTGATCGTTCCCGTGTGCTCGGCGGCGCCCCCGCGATCAGCCTCGCCTGCAAGCAGGCGCATCGTCGTGGTCTTACCGGCGCCGTTACGGCCGACGAGGCCGATACACATGCCTTTATCGATTCGGAAGCTCGCGTGGTTGACGAGCTCGCGGGCACCGATACGCAATGAGAAATCCTGGACGTTAATCACCCTCCAAGAGTAGAGGGAGGGGTGCCTGTGGGCGAATCAACCCACGCCGGTACGCCTCCCGATGCGCGCAACGGCACGGTCAACAGGCACAATGGATGTCGAGTATCACCCGATCTGTGAGTCAATCTGCGAGGTTTTCATACCATGTCCGACAGCCCTATTCCGTCTGGATCGGCGCGCCCTACGCGCGCCCTTGACATCATCTCCGTCGCCTTCGTGGCACTACTGCTCATCTCCAATATCGCCGCGACCAAGGCGTTTATGCTGGGCACGTCCACGCACTATCTCATTTTTGACGGAGGTGCGGTCCTCTTCCCGCTGACGTACATCATCGGCGATGTGCTCTCGGAAGTGTACGGATTTGCGCGCGCCAGGCGCGTCATCATCATGGGTTTTGTCGCCTCGTTCCTCGCATCCCTGACCTTCTTTATCGTCCAGTACCTGCCTCCCGCACCCGATTACGAAAACCAGGAGGCGTTCGCCGCGGTCCTCGGTGTCGTGTGGCGCGCGGTTGTGGCTTCTCTCGCCGGTTATCTGGCTGGCCAGCTCCTGAACTCCTACGTGCTCGTGTGGATCCGTCGCCGATGGGGTACGAAGCACCTGTGGGCTCGACTCATCGGCTCGACGGTCGTCGGCGAGGCAGCGGATACCATCCTCTTCTGCACGATCCTGTTCTACGGCGAGATGACGCTGGGTAACTTCATTAACTACACGGTGACCGGGTACTTCTACAAGGTCCTCCTGGAGGTCATTCTTCTCCCTGTCACCTATCCGGTGATCGCCGCCACCCGTCGCACTGAGGGACTGAAGAAGGACGAGGTTTTTGATCGATGACCGACAACTGGCTCTCCTCCCCCGCTCCTGAGCAGCTCACACCGTTTGAGGCCCCGGCCTCGTCGGGCGGTCACTGCCCTGACCGCGGATTTACGATCGGCACACGTCTGGACGCGCACGGAGGCCTGGGACGAACCGGCGTCGTTCATACCGCGCACGGTGATATTCGCACCCCCGCGTTCATTCCCGTCGGCACCAAGGCAAACGTTAAGGCACTGACCCCCGAGATGGTACGCGGTCTGGGTGCCCAGGCAGTGCTGGCTAATGCCTATCACCTCTATCTCCAGCCCG
>USPB01000003.1 GCA_900556405.1 uncultured Actinomyces sp. | reverse complement strand
GAGGGTTGGCATACTTCCAAGCGTAACCGCACGGGGAGGACACCATGGCACTGGGTCTCGAAAGCGCCTCGGGCATCTGCTCGGCACGCGAATGCACGAATGCCGCGATCTATCGGATCGACTGGCGCAATCCAGCGATCCATCGCGCCCGCACGAAGACGTGGCTGGCGTGCGAGGAACACCTGTCCTACCTGGAGAACTATTTCAAATACCGCTCGTTCCCGTTCGAGGTGTCAGCCTTCGTTGCACCCGACCAGGAGGCGCCTCAGGACCACTGATCGAGGGGACGGTCGTTCCAGGTCAGGGCGTGGAGCCGCTTCGCCAGTTCGTCTGCCGAGGCCGGGGTGAAGTCGGGCGCCCACTCGAAGGTGGACGTGCCCGTGTTCGACATGAAGTGCTGGGAGACAAGCTCCTCGTCGATCTCTGTGGACAGCCACGTGGCCAGTAGGCGCGTGAGGGCACCGTGGATGACGAAGACCGCGACGGCCTCGTCCCCCGCCTGCTCACGCGCTTGCAGGCCCACACGACGAACGGTCTCGAGCGAGCGAGCCAGGGCCTCGCGCCCGTTCTCGCCGCCCGGCATCCGGTTGTCCAGGTCACCCGCGCACCACGACAGAGTTGTGCGCACGTAGAGGGACTGAGAAGCCGGGTCCGCAGCCATCTCAAGGTCACCCGAACGCAGCTCTCGGATGCCGGGGTGCACCTGCGGGGTCAGGCCGTACCGGCTCGCCAGCGGTGCCGCCGTCAAGCGCGTGCGGTGCAGGCCAGACAGCGCGATGATGCTCGGCGGAGCCGCAACCTCAGCCTCCCAGCGGTCCGCGAGGCGCTGGGCCTGGAGGAGCCCTTCAGGGGTCAGCCCGAGGCCGGGGCGCACGGTATCGAGCGCGCCGAGGCGATTCGCGGGGGTCTGTCCGTGCCGTACCAGCACAATCTTCACTGCTGCTCCCAGAAAAGTCGTTCCATCACGGCGCGCGCCTTGCGTCCGGCGCGCAGCCAGTCTTCTTCGAGGGCGTTCAGCCCGCCGCTACCGTACCCGAGGATCGCCGCGAGGGCACGCAGCTCCGCACTATCACGGGGTAAAACGTCGAGTTTCACACCGCTCATACGACCTGTCGCCAGTGTATTCGCAGCGCGGATACGGGTCGCCATGTCCCAGGCCTGAAGGAGAATCTGTGCGTCCTCGGCGCTCATCAGGTCATGATCCCGAGCACCCTGAATCGCCTGCGTCGTCGACGACGTACGCAGCGCAGGGGCGTACATTCCGGCACGCATCTGGATGAGCTGGATTGTCCACTCGACATCGGAGAGCCCACCAGGTCCCAGCTTGACATGACGAGCCGCCTCGATACCGCGCGGCAGGCGTTCGTTTTCCATGCGGGCCTTCAGCAGGCGGATGTCGCGCACGTCCGACTCGCTCACTCCCCCGTATGCGAGCTCCACGAAGAGCTCTCGCGCCCGATCAGCGAGCTCCCCCTCCCCAATCGGACGCGCACGGACCGCCGCCTGCCGCTCCCACGTGGAAGCCCAGCGCTGCGCGTACTCGCGATGCGACTCGATCGTGCGACTCATCGGGCCATTCTTGCCCTCGGGGCGCAGGTCGAGATCGACGGCGATACCCAGCTGGCTGGTCGCCGAACCAAGAAGGCTCTTCACACGGTTGACGATCACCGTCGCGCTGGCCGCAGCCTCGGCATCAGAGGCACCGCCAACCGCCTCATGCACAGCGATCACATCCGCATCGGACGCGTAGGAGCACTCGCGGCCCCCATAGCGGCCCATCGCGATAATGACAACGTTCGCCCGCTGCGCGCCCCAGCGCTCACTTTCCTCCCGCTGGGCGATGGCGAGGGCACCGAGGATTGCGGCATCCGTGGCATCGGCGATCGCGTTGCCTCGCGGGTTCACCCCCTGAAGCAGGTCGCTCATCGCGCAACGCGTCAGCTCACGGGTACGGACGGCTCGGACGCGAGCCGCAGCCTCGGCCGCATCCTCGTGGCGGTCAATGAGTGCCGTCACTTCCCGAGCTAGCCGATGCGGTTCGCGCGGTGCCAGCTCGTCATCGTCATCGAGCCAGGCCACAGCCTCTGGACGCTTGGCGAGCGCCTCAGCGATCCACCTGGAGTTCGGGAGCATGGTCGTGAGCCTGCGAGCAGCAACGCCGGAGTCACGTAGGAGAGCGAGGTACCAATGCGAGTCGCCGATATCCTCTGACAGGATGCGGAAATTTAGCAGGCCCATGTCGGGGTCGGCCCCAGCCGCAAGCCACGAGATAAACACCGGGAGCAGGTGACGCTGGATCGCAGCGCGCCTGCTCGTGCCCTGGGTCAGCGCTGCAATATGCGTGAGAGCACCTGCCGGATCGCGGTAGCCGATCGCAGTGAGGCGGTCACGCGCGCCATCCGCGTGCAGGGAGACCTCGTCCTCGCTCAGGGACGCCGTTGCGGCGATGATCGGCCGATAGAAGACATCCTCATGGAGGGCCCTCACACGTGCGCGTACCTCGTCGATCGCAGCGCTCATCGACTGCGCGTCGGGGAAGCGCGTGCGGTCCATCGCCCGACCGAGGACACGCAGTTCCCTTTCCTTGTCCGGGATCAAGTGGGTGCGACGCATACGAGGCAGCTGCGTACGGTGCTCGACGGCACGCAGGAAGCGATAGCACGATGCGAGCTGATCAGCATCACTGCGAGCGATGTAGCCGCCGTCCCGCAGCGCCTCGATCGCCTCCAACGTCGAGCGCACGCGCAGGAAAGCGTCCGTCCGGCCGTGGACAAGTTGGAGCAGCTGGACCGTAAACTCAACGTCGCGCAGGCCGCCGCGGCCGAGCTTGAGTTCGCGCGAGGCGTATGAGCGCGAGATGTTGTCCTCGACCCGTCGGCGCATCGCGCGCGCGGCCTCAACGAATCCTTCGCGGGTGGCGGCGCTCCACACGTAGGGCTGCGCGGCATCCTCGAAGGCCCGGCCGATGGCCTCGTCTCCGGCGCAGGCGCGCGCCTTGAGCAGCGCCTGAAACTCCCACGTCTGCGCCCATTTGTCCCAGTATTGGCGGTAGGACTCTACGGTACGTACGAGCGCGCCGTTACGCCCCTCCGGGCGCAGGTTGGCATCGACGGTCCACAGAGGTGCCTCGGTGCCGGGGCCCGAGCACGCTGAAGCCGTTGCTGCCGCGAGTCGCGTGGCGACCTCGAGGGCCACGCGTTCATCCTGGCCGGGCCCGGCTTCAGCGACATAGACGACGTCAACGTCGGAGATGTAATTGAGTTCGCGTGCCCCCGTCTTCCCCATCGCGATGATTGCGAACGGGGTCTGTCCCTGCGGATCGATGTCGCGACGGGCGAGTGCAAGACCAGCCTCAAGCGTCGCATCCACGAGGTCCGCAATACGTCGCCCAACCTCGGGCATGAGGGCGCCAGGATCCTCACTTGTCAGATCGTCGGCGGCCACAGACAGGAGAACGCGTCGGTAGGCTGCGCGCAGGTCGTCCGCGCTCGCCCCCTCTGCGGCTACATGGGCTCCCCCCGCAGCCCGAGTTGCGCCCACGGAAGCCAGGAGCACCCGCTCACTGCAGCCGGGGTCCTCCCAGATCGCCACAGCGCGGGTGGGATCAGCGATGACGTAGTCCCCCAGCCACTGGCTGCCGCCCAGCACGGCGCACACGCGACGCCGGGCCTCGGGCTTGTCCACGAGAGCGCGCACGAGGCCGGGGTCCGCTTCGTGCAGACGGATCGCGGCCAGGAGCGCCTGGTCGGGATCGGCGCTCGCGCCCAGGTCACGCTCCCACGCCTCGGCACCGCCCGGCAGCTCCTCGAAAAAGCTGAGCGCGCGGCGCGGGTCCAGGAATCCGGCAATCCGAAGCTCGTCCGGCGTCACCGCGGAACAACCTTCAGGAATTGCTCAAGCTCCTGGCGAGTGATCTGCTGACGATATTCCGTCCATTCCTTGCGCTTGTTACGAATAACGTAGTCGAACACCTGCTCACCGAGGGTAGAAGCCACCAGATCGGAGCTCTTCATGGAGCGCAAGGCGTCAGCCAGGGATGCCGGCAGCGCGCGAATACCCATCACCTGGCGTTCACGATCCGACAGGTCCCACACGTTATCCTCGGCCTCAGGCATGAGCTCCATCTTCTTCTCGATGCCCTCAAGGCCCGCCGCAATAAGGACCGCGAAGGCGAGGTAGGGGTTCGCGCTCGGGTCGGGCGCACGATATTCGATGCGCGCGGCAGCGGCCTTCTTCGGCTTGTACAGCGGGACGCGCACGAGCGCAGAACGATTCAAGTGACCCCAGCACACGTAGGAAGGAGCTTCTCCCCCGCCCCACAGACGCTTGTAGGAATTCACGTGCTGGTTCGTGATCGCCGCGATCTCCTCCGCGTGCGCGAGCAGGCCCGCAATGAACTGGCGCCCCGTCGTCGACAGACGGTACTGACCCGCCGGGGAGAAAAACGCGTTCTCTTCACCCTCGAACAGCGACAGGTGCGTGTGCATGCCCGAGCCCGGATGCTCGATGAACGGCTTGGGCATAAACGTGGCGACGAGCTCCTCACGCAGCGCGACCTCTTCGATCAGGGTACGTGCAGTCATGATGTTGTCCGCAGCGCGTACGGGATCCACCGCACGCAGGTCAATCTCGTTTTGTCCGGGTCCGCCCTCGTGGTGGGAGAACTCGACAGGGATCGCCATATCCTCCAACATACGAACCGCACGACGACGGAAATCATTCGAATCCCCGCGTGCGACGTGGTCAAAGTAGCCGGCCTGGTCGACCGGAATCATGCGGTCGGGGGTAACCGGCTGACGCAGGAGATAAAACTCGATCTCAGGGTGGATCATGACGCGGAAACCCGCATCCGCGGCCCGCTGGACGGTGCGCTCCAGAACGCCTCGAGGATCGGACGGCGCGGGCCGCCCGTCAGGCATGAGGACATCGCAGAACATGCGCGCCACCGGGTCATCGTTGGAACGCCACGGGAGCAACTGGAACGTCGAGGCATCCGGCTTGAGGAGCATGTCCGACTCGTAGACGCGCGTCAAGCCCTCGACCGCCGAGCCGTCGAAGCCAATGCCCTCGGCGAACGCTTCTTCAAGCTCGCCCGGGTCGATCGAAATTGACTTCAAGACGCCCGCGACATCCGTGAACCACAAACGAATAAAACGAATATTCTTCTGTGCCACCTCACGCAGCACATATTCCTGATGCGAATCCACCGATATCCTCCCGTCGAGAAAATGAACGGGCCGACCGCAGGGACTGCGGTCGGCCCGGCATGGCTTCAGTCTACTTGCCCAGGTTGAAACCCTTCGAGATGGATTCCAGTGCGCCGGTGAGATCGGAAGGAAGCATCCACAGCTTGGACGCCTGACCGTCAGCGATCTTCGGCAACATTTCAAGGTACTTGTAGGACAGGAGCTCGGGCGTGGCCTTGCCGGCGTTAATTGCCGCAAAGACCGTCTGGATAGCCTCGGACTCGCCCTGCGCACGCAGGATCTGCGCCTGACGTGCACCTTCGGCCTGCAGGATCAGCGCTTCCCTCTGGCCCTTGGCCTGAAGGACCTGCGCCTCCTGCTGAGCAGAAGCCGCCAGCACTGCGGCCTGCTTAGCACCCTCAGCCTTCTTGATCTGTGCCTCACGCTCAGCCTCGGCCGTCAGAATCGTCGCACGCTTGGTGCGCTCAGCCGTGATCTGCTGCTCCATGGCGGCCAGCACTCGCGGCGGCGGCTCAATCGACTTGAGTTCCACGCGGGTGACGCGAATACCCCACGGGCCCGTGGCCTCGTCGAGAACACCGCGCAGCTGCTTGTTGATCGACTCGCGCGATGTCTGGGTCTGCTCCAGATCGAGGGAACCAATCAGGTTACGCAGGGTCGTCGCGGTCAGCTGCTCAATCGCCTGCAGGAAGTTGGCCACCTCGTAGGTAGCACTGCGTGGATCCGTGATCTGGAAGTAGATAACGGAGTCGATCGACACCATCGCCTGGTCGGCGGTGATGACAGGCTGAGGCGGGAAGTTCGCAACCTGCTCGCGCAGGTCAATACGGGCGGCGACGCGATCCACAAAGGGGACGAGAAGGTGGAAACCACCCTGCATCACGGCCTGGAAACGTCCCAGACGCTCGACGACGTACGCCTGCGACTGCGGAACGATGCGGACCGCACGAAGAAGCGACACGACGACAAAGATGACGAGGGCAAGAATCACGATGAACGCGACGTTGCCAAAGAGTTCTGCTGAGCTCACTGACGTCTTTCCTTTCTTACTTCAAAGTCAACAAGCCGGGCCTACCAGGAGGCCGAACCTGCAGATGGCTGGCTGGCAGGAGGCTGCGCCAGGTTGAGAGCACTGACAATGGCAGTCGCACCATCGATACGATCAACACGCACCTCGACGCCAACGGGCAACTCCGGTCCTTCGGTCCGCGCGCTCCATTCACCGCCAGAAAACTGGATACGTCCGTGACGCTCACCCACTGCCTCGGTGACGTAGCCACTCTTGCCGATCAGGCGGTCCGTATTGCTGGGAACATAATTGCTCGATCGTTCAATCCGTCCCTTCAGGAACGGACGCAACAGAACCAGCAGAGCGATGGATACGACGATGAAGACGATCACCTGGACCGTCAGACTCGCGCCACACGCTCCCGCGATACCGGCGGCAAGAGCTCCAATTGCGAACATCAAGAACACGAAGCTCACGCTCATGACCTCGACAATGCCGCACACGAGTGCCGCTAGAATCCACAGCCACCAGGTACTCATCGCCCTGCCTCTCTTACTCGGTCACACCACGCGCCCACCAGCGACCATCGGTGCGACCGGCGAGCAGCGGCATGCCATAGACCTGCGACAGATTGACGCCCGTCAGAACATCCTCAATCGGCCCCTGATGGGCAATCTGCCCCTGTGACATGATCGCGCAATGCGTCACGCCATCAGGAATCTCCTCGATCTGATGGGTTACCAAGATGATCTGAGGAGACTTGGAACCTTTCATGATCTCAGAAAGAGCGGCGATCAGCAACTCACGAGCGCCCAGATCGAGCCCAGACGTCGGCTCATCCAAGACGAGGACCTCCGGGTCCGTCATGAGCGCTCGGGCGAGGAGCACGCGCTGTGCCTCACCCTCCGACAGGGTTGCGAACTCACGCTGGCCGAGGTGGTCGATGCCGAAGATCTCCATGAGCGCACGAGCACGCTCGTCATCGACCTGCTCGTATTCCTCGTCGTGAGCAACAGCCAAACCCCAGGCGGCGCTGCGAACAGTGTCGAGAACCGACTGCGTCGGCACGATCTTGGCAGCCACCGCAGCGGAGGCCAGCCCGACACGAGTGGCTACCTCAGCGGGATCCGCCTGCGCCAAATCCGTGTCCGAGACAGTCACCTCACCGGCGTCCGGCGCAATGCGACCAGATGCCACTCGCGCCAGCGTGGTCTTACCCGCACCGTTTGGACCAACAATGACCCAATGCTGACGCGGACGCGTTGACCATGAGACATCGGACAGGATCTGCGTATCCCCTCGTTGGACGGACACGTGAGAAAGATTCAGGACGTAAGTCATGTATCCAGCCTAGTCGTCTGTAGGGTGGCGTGCGGACTAAACGAGCGAACGATACAGCTCAGCGGTCTTGATGCCGATCGCTTCCCACGAGAAGTGATCGCGAGCGCGTGCCAGGCCGGCCTCGCCCATGCGGCGGCCCAGCTCGGGATCGTCGAGAACACGAATCAGGCGGTCGGCCATCGCTTCCTCGAACGCGCGCGGATCCAGCGGCGTTCCCGTCCCATCCTGCATCTGCTCGATCGGCACGAGGTAGCCCGTCTCTCCGTCGACGATCACGTCGGGAATGCCACCGGTTGCGGTACCAACGACGGGCAGACCGAGAGCCATCGCCTCCAGGTTCACAATACCGAGGGGTTCGTAGACGGAAGGAGTAATGAACACCTGAGCCGCGGACAGGATCGCAGCAACCTCAGGCTGCGGGAGCATCTCGGAGATGAGGACGACGCCGGAGCGTCGGGCACGCAGCTCGGCGACGAGGCCCTCAACCTCGGCAGCAATTTCCGGGGTATCGGGGGCGCCAGCGCACAGGACCAGCTGGACGTCCTCGGGCAGGAGCTGGGCGGCTCGCAGGAAGTACGGGAGGCCCTTTTGACGGGTAATACGACCGACGAAGACGACCGTGCGACGCGACGGGTCAATACCGTGCTCGGCGAGCACGCGGGCACGCAGTTCCTCTCCTGCTTCGCCTTCGGGCGCGTGCCACTTGTTCAGGTCGATGCCGTTGTGGATGACGTGCACTCGGTCGGGATTAACGCCGGGGTAGCAGCGCAGGATATCGTCGCGCATACCGTTCGACACCGCGACAATCGCGCTGGCGGCCTCGTAGGCGGTTTTCTCCACGTAGGAGGACAGACGGTAGCCACCGCCGAGCTGCTCAGCCTTCCAGGGGCGCAGCGGCTCCAGCGAGTGGGCGGAGATGACATGGGGGATGTCGCCCAGCAGCGAGGCCACGTGGCCAGCGAAATTCGCGTACCACGTGTGCGAGTGCACGAGGTCCGACCCCTCACACGCCGCCGCGATCTCGAGGTCTACGCCCAAGGTCCGCAGGGCTGCGTTCGCTCCGGCCAGCTGGGGCAGGTCGGCATGCCCGGTCACTCCCGGATCGGCGCCATCGGTGCCAGGCTCGCGCGGACCGTCAAACGCCTGCACCCGCAGGTCATCGACCAGCCCACGCAGGACCTTTGCAAGTTCAAGGACGTGAACGCCAGCGCCTCCGTAGACGTGGGGCGGGTATTCGCGGGTAAGCAGATCGACGCGCATGATGGGGTCCTTCCGACAGTAGCGACGCGTAGCACACATGGTATCCGATCTCACGTCACTGCTGATAGAAAACGAGACGGTGTAGCAATCGATAGACATTTGTAATACAGTGTGACCACTCCCACGGATTCGCGCCGATGCGGGTCCACTCGACCAACGAAGAGGTGCCACATGGCAAAGAACCACGTCCTGGCAATCGTTCTCGCGGGCGGTGAGGGTAAGCGACTGATGCCCCTGACGGAGGACCGCGCAAAACCGGCCGTCCCGTTCGGTGGTCACTTCCGGCTGATCGATTTCGCGCTGTCGAACATCGTGAATTCCGGATACCTCAAGATTGTTGTCTTGACGCAGTACAAGTCCCATTCCCTCGACCGCCACGTCACGAAGACCTGGTACACATCTCCCCTACTCGGCAACTTCATTGCCCCTGTGCCGGCCCAGCAGCGTCGCGGACCACACTGGTACCTGGGTAGCGCGGATGCTATCTACCAGTCCCTCAACATCGTTGATGACGAGGCACCGGAATACATCGTCATCATCGGCGCCGACAACATCTACCGCATGGACTTCTCGCAGATGGTCCAGCACCACATCGATTCGGGCCTTCCTGCGACGGTGGCCGGCATTCGCCAGCCGATCGAGCTGGCTCCCGCACTCGGCGTCATCGATGGCGAGGGCGGCATCGTGAAGAACTTCCTCGAGAAGCCCAAGCATGCCGTCGGTCTGCCCGACGATCCGACCAAGGTCCTCGCCTCGATGGGCAACTACGTCTTCACCACGAAGGATCTGGTCAACGCACTGCGCGAGGATGCGGCCAACCCCGATTCGAAGCACGACATGGGCGGCAACATCATCCCGTGGTTTGTCGAGCGCGGCGAGTGCGGCGTCTACGACTTCCAGGACAACGACGTTCCGGGTTCGACCGACCGCGACCGCGATTACTGGCGCGACGTTGGTACGCTGGACGCCTACTACGAGGCGAACATGGACCTCATCTCGGTGCACCCGGTGTTTAACCTGTACAACCGTGAGTGGCCGACCATGACGATGATCGACGGTTCCCTGCCGCCGGCAAAGTTCGTCTACGGCGATGAGGACCGCCTGGGTCATGCGATCGACTCGTTCGTCTCCCCCGGCGTCATCGTCTCCGGTGGCGAGATCACGCGTTCGATCGTCTCCCCACACACCTACGTCCATTCGTGGGCGAAGATCGAGGATTCGGTGATCATGCATGGTTCGCGCATCGGCCGTTCCTCGCGGGTCGTGAAGACGATTCTGGATAAGAACGTCATCGTTGAGGAAGGCGCCGTCGTCGGCGTTGATCTTGAGCACGACCTCGAGCGCGGATTTACCGTCACGGAGTCGGGCATTACGGTCGTCCCCAAGGGTACGGTCGTCCACAAGTGAGTATGATGCTCCATCTCGATGAGCCGGGTGCTCCGCTGCTGTGTGTCAGCGGGGCGCCCGGCCTCGTCGTCACTGACGTCGATTCGACATTGATTAGTCAGGAGGTCATCGAGGAGCTCGCCGAGGCCGCCGGAACGCGCGAGCGGGTCGCCGAGATTACCTCCCGCGCTATGAACGGCGAGCTTGATTTCGCGCAATCGCTGCGGGAGCGGGTCGCGACCCTCGCGGGCGTCCCGGAATCCGTGTTCGGCGACGTCCTGGCCTCCATCACTCCCACGAGGGGAGCACGCGAGCTCATTGAGGCGACCCACCGAGCGGGCGGGCATTTCGGCGTCGTATCAGGCGGTTTCGAGGAGGTGGTCGCTCCCCTGGCGGCCTCCCTCGGCATCGATTTCTACGCCGCAAATCGCCTTGAGGTCGAGGGCGGATTCTTAACAGGACGTGTGCTGGGCCGTATCGTCACCTCCCAGGTGAAAGTTGACTGCCTGCGTTCGTGGGCCTCGTCCCTGGGTGTCCCCCGCGAACGCACGGTTGCGATCGGCGACGGGGCGAACGACGTCCCCATGATGCACGAGGCCGGCGTCGGTATCGCGTTCTGCGCGAAGCCCGCCGTTCGCGAACAGGTAGCGGTCCAGCTCAACACGCCAGATCTCTCCCTCGCGATCGCTCCCCTCGGACTCGCCTAGCCGCCGACGTCAGGGCTCGCGCGTGTCCGTGAGGCGGTTCATGCGCCCATCCCAACCATGCCGCCACGAACGGGCATACTCGAGGATCTGCGCGGGGTAGATGTCTGCGTCGATCTGAGCCTCTGCCTCGTCGATGTCCCACCAGGCCTGCGCGTCGATGACGGATCGCTCCAGATCCGTCCACCCATCGCGACTCAGTGCGGTAGAAGGCGCATGAGCGAGGAAAAACCACTCGTCCTGCCGAGCAGTGACGGCCAGAAAGTCAAACTCAGCGGTCCGGTAGAGGACGGGACCGACCAAATCGTCAGGGTCCAGCTCAATGCCCGTTTCTTCGAAGACCTCACGCACAGCTGCGCTGCGGGGATCTTCGCCTTCCTCGATGCCACCACCAATCGTGAACCACCAGAATCGCTCTGGCTGATCCTCATCATGGCCCTTGGCCAACAGGACACGTCCCTCATCGTCGAACAGAAGAACGCGGGCGGCCTCCCGATGGGGATAGCCGTCCGCGTCCACAGGCCAGTCGAGTGCGCTCATGCCTCCAGGGTAGCCCGATGGCGACGCAGGCCCCACACGAGGAGCGCAACGCTGACAAGCAGGAGGGGAAGCTCGATAGCTCCGTAGGTGAGGTTCCACGAGTCCTCGGGTGCCAGGAAGCCCACGCCGTTGGCCTGCCCATGAAGGACGAGGGCTGCGACGAATCCACCGACCGCAACGAGGACGCCCGCGAGCACATTCTTCGCGCGCAGTGCAGCCCATGCGAGAGCGTAGCCGAAGACGCCCGTGAAGATCGCGTGCCCGTAGCCGCCCAGGAGCGCACGTGCCAGGAACGACTCCCACAGTCCGCTCATGCCGTCGTCAAGGGCACTGACGTAGTAGCCCATATCCTCGCCCCACGCGAAGCCGAGGCCAACAAGGACGCCCAGGACTGCACCCTGAGACGGATGGGTCAGCAGTTTACGGGCGGCGAGGATCAGCATGAGCACGCCGATGCCCTTCGCAGTCTCCTCCACAACGGGACCCGTAGCAACAGAGGTCACAAAATCAACCGCTGAGTCACTCATGCTGGTCGACGCAACCGCGGCGTCGATGAGGCCGTTACCGATACCTGCGATCATGAGCGCACCACCGGTGCCCCACGTGAATGCGGCGATCCACGACAGGACCGACGGAGCGAATCGCGCCACCCAGGCCAAGAAGAGGAGGCCGACGAGGGCGCTGACGCACGACGCACTCACGGCGAGCGCCGCCGTGGAGCTGCTGGCACCGTCAAGCGCACCAAACACCTCGTGGGCCAATGCCGGAATACTGATGACGATCAAGATGATCGAGCACACGGTGAGGACCCGCGACGAAGGGCGGGCAGGATGAGCGTGAGTCACGTTTGTTTCCTTTCTTTCCCCACCATCGTGCGGCATCAACCTATGCGTGACCTATGAAAACACCATGCAACGACCGTGCGAATCGAAACATTCACATGGGGCGAATGCCCATGAGCGACTGGAACGTCTGACGCTGACTTGTCGCCTCCCGCACCTTTTCCTGAGTGCCCTCGATGCGACCCTTTTCAGGACCGCGCACGTACATGATGACCTGGTCGAGGCCGAGGGACGCCAAGTTATTCATGAAGGACTTCATCGCCCGCTTTGCAGCAGGGCCACCGCTCGCCACCCAGGAGAGCGCGTTGCGGCGGGCAGCGGGATCGCACACCATTTGGACCTCGCTCGGCAGAATCCAGCCCTGGTTGACGTAGGGCATGAGACCGGCAGCGATATCGCGCCGCTCTCGACGCATCGCTCGGGACACGAAGAACAGCCAGCCACAGAACAGGGGAACCTGAATGATGAAGTAGAGCAACAAGAAGCCACCGCGGCTGCCGGAGATCACCGAGGATCCGTTCCACACGCCGTGCATCGTCACACCGATGAGGTAGCCGAGGAAGGTCACGCCGATGCCGGTACCCACCGAACGGGTGCGTGTCGCTGCCCATCCGATCGCCCAGCCGGTGCACGAGGTGTACATGATGTGTCCGAAGACACCCAGGAAGACACGCATCATGAACATTTGAGCGAATTGCCCGGCGTAGGCGCCTCTCACGAAATAGGTGAAGTCTTCGACAACCAGGAATCCGGCCGCTGAATAACCGGCGTAAACGAGACCGTCGAGCGGGGAGGAGATGCTGTTACGACGCATCATCACGATCACGAGCACGCCGAGGGCCTTGAGGAATTCCTCGCCGAGTGGAGCGGCAACAACGACCATAAAAATCTGTCCCGCAGCTTCGCTACCGGTTGCGCTTGCGACAACACTGCCGGCGATTTCGTTCGAGATGATGCCGAAGAAAATCGCCACACCACCGCCCCACAGCAGAGCCGCGATCTTCGTCCACCATGGTTCGGGCTCAAAGCGGTCCACGAACTGGAGGAACGTCAGAGTAATGGCAAGAGGAATCAGGCAGCAGATGGCGAGGAGAAGACCAAGGAACGGTCCGCTCGCGAAGAGGAAGCCGCTGATACCCACAAGCATCAAAGCCGCGCCGACACCGATCACGACGGCTTCGAAAACCGGCGCTTTCTTGGCAGTTGTGGGCATAGCCCAGGCCTGTACCTGCTGTGGTGCAGCCTGCGGATACTGTGCGGCGCTGGGCCCGGGCATGGTCGGCGCAGTATTGACGAACGACTGAAAGGACGGGGTGAACTGTGCGTCGGGTTCGAAGCGGGTCATCGGATCTGGAGCAGGAATCTGTGCCGAAGTGCCGACAGACTGTCCGGTGGAAGCAGCGGGAGCGTAGCTTCGCGCAGGCTGCGGCTGCGGAACGCTCGACCCCTGAGGCTGCGGCACATCCGGAGCGCCCGGCTGAGGAACGGGAGCGTAACCCGAACCCGCCGGCGCACCATAGTGCCCACCCGGCGCCGACTGTCCCTGCTGGGGCTGAGGAACGGGAGCATAACCCGAACCCGCCGGCGCACCGTAGTGCCCACCCGGAGCCAACTGACCCTGCTGGGGCTGAGGAACGGGAGCGTATCCCGAACCCGCCGGCGCACCGTAGTGCCCGCCCGGAGCCGACTGGTTCTGCTGCGGATTCGGCGGCATATTGCCGTGCGGAGGCATGGAATGCGGGAAATTGTTGCTCATCGTTCTTCTTCTTTCTTAGCGTGCCTGCGCGAGGCGGGACACGGCGTCGGTCACGTCCTGTTGTTGCTCGGCGATGGACGTCAGACGCAGGAATTCGCGCCTATTCTCGACGGCCTCGGCCAGCATGCGTTGATCGTTATCGATGCGTGCGCGGTCAGGACCATGCTTGGCCATGAGTCGCTGATCCATGCCCAGCGACGCAAGGGTGACGAGGAAGGACCGCATGGCTCGCTTGGCCTCGCGTCCGCCACTGCGCGCCCACTTGAGGGCGGCCCTGCGCGCTCGCCTGTCTGTGGCCATCGTGACCTCGCCGGGAATGAGCCACCCGGTACGCACGTACGGGACGAGTCCGACGCGGATCTTCTCGGCTTCCTTCCGGGACAAAATGATGAGCGTGATCGCCCAGACCAAGAAGGCTGGAACTTCGATCCCGAGATAGATCAGGAAGAAGTAGCGGCCCAGGAACGACGCGGTTCCATTCCACACAAAGTGGACGACCATCGCGAAGAACCAGAACACAAGGACAATGCCGGTCTTCGACCAGCCACGCTTGAACTTAATGAGCGCCAGCGCGAGGCCGATACCCGTCATCGAGGTCGCCATGGCATGCACGAAGGGGCTGGCGATTCCTCTCATAATGAAGGTAAATAGGAGACTGCCGTCTGAGGGATCATCGACCCGGACGAAGTACAGGATGTCCTCGGCGAACATGAATCCACAGGCAGAAAAGCCCGCGTAGACGACGCCATCGATAATCGAATTGATGTTGGTTCGACGCACGATGACGACGATGAGAACGCCCAACCCCTTGAGGGTTTCTTCGATGAGCGGAGCGATAAAGGTAGCGGCGAGAGCGTTGGATTGATTGACATCACCGAGCGAGAGGATGATGTTTTCCTGAAGGGCCGTGTTTAGGATACCGGCAGAAATAGTAGCAACCCCCGCTCCCCAGAGAAAGAGAGCACCCTTTGTCTTCCACGGCTCAGGCTCCCAGCGGTCGATGAACAGGATGAAGCTGACGACGATGAGGAGAGGAAGGAGCGCGAGAAGGCTCGTCCGGACGAGGGATACGACTCCCGATGACGCGGGGCTCAGCCAGAAGATAACGAGCGCAATGAAACCGATGGTGCTGACCGTCGTGATGATGACCTCAAGCCACGGAAACGAGTGCCGTGCCTTCGGCGTCTGCCACACGGGCGCGGCGTCGTCGGGGGCTGGCGTGGACATGCCGTTCACCATGTCAACGTTGACGCTGCTGATTTTCTTCAGGCGGTAGTCTTCTCCCGGCCCTCCCCAGTGGGTCGTGTTCATGTCAATATCCCCGTCCGCCGATATGTGTGTCGTCATCAAAGTCAATGGGCTCGGGCACCGGCGCATGTCCGGCAAGCCGAAGTAATTTTACCATTCGTGCGGAACGCAGGGTACGGACTCCCGTGACATCGACGTTGTGGACGTTTCGCGTGAGTTCGATGCGGTAACACGTCGCGTCGAGTGCCTCGAGTCGCGCTTTCGCCTGCGGGTCCTCTTCAATACGCGCGCGCACGTCGGGTGTGAGCGTTTCCCGGATCGCGCGTGTCAACGCCGATGCTCGCTCCAGCCGGGCGCTGACCTCGACGCGATCGCCCTGACGCTGAGCGCTTGTGCGCCGGTCGAGCCCGTCTGTCGTGAGCTGATCGCCACCGTCTTGGATGTACGCGCGTGCGGCATCGACGAGGCTGGGGCCACCCACGCTTTCAAGACCCGCCGCGTGAGCCA
Source organism: uncultured Actinomyces sp. (assembly GCA_900556405.1). GTDB lineage: Bacteria > Actinomycetota > Actinomycetes > Actinomycetales > Actinomycetaceae > Pauljensenia. The sequence goes on along the minus strand of USPB01000003.1, from coordinate 8,548 downwards.
GCAGTTCCGCCTCCGAGGCACGACGCAGCAGCAGTCGTGAAAGCGCGTCGCGCGATGCGAGGATTCGCTGATGCAGGCGATCGAGCCGACGCGCACGCGTGATGGCGACGCCCGCGACGAGGGCCGCCACGATGACGCACACGCAGGCGAGAACAACCGTCCAAGGCGAGACATGAATCATCGGGGGTTCTCCTCGTCATCACGGCCACGAATCAGATCGAGCGCCCGCCTCGAACCCGAATCTGCAGGACTGCCCATTTCGATGGCGAGCTTGTAGACTTCAAAGACCTTATCCGCGACGACCTCCCAGTCGTACTGAGCGGACGCACGCTGACCCGCATCCGCGAGGGCATCGAGGCGCTCGCGATCACCCAAGAGCTCCACAAGCGCTGAAGCAAGCGAGTCGCTGCTACCGGTTTCGAAGAGTGCACCCGCTCGACCATCCTCCAAAACGGCTCGGAAAGCCGGAATGTCGGAGGCCACAACGGTGGTTCGAGCAGCCATCGCCTCGACGAGGACAATACCGAAGGACTCTCCACCAGTCTGCGGTGCCACATAGATCGACGCTCCGGCGAGGAGGGACTCCTTCTCCTCATCGCTGATTCCACCCAGGAACGAGACCGAATCTCCGAAACGTGCCACAGTCGCGCGAATATCGGGAGCATCTCCGCGCCCCGCGATCAAGAAACGGGCGCCTGGAACGCGCTCGAGAACAGACTCGATCGCACCCGCGAAAACACCCAGTCCCTTGCGCGGCTCATCAAGGCGGCCAAGGAACACGATGACCGGTCGTTCGTCCGTCGCAACCCACTGATCCAGGGGCTGAGCCGTGCGAAACGATGCTGTTTCCACACCGTTCGGGATAATGACGGCATCTCCCCCATGGTGCTCAATCAGGGTACGTCGAGCTTCCTCGGAGACGGCGATGCGCACGCCAATGCGTTCCATGTACAGGCGCATCGGAGCCGACGCAATCGCGCGAGATACTGAGCGTCCGAGTGCTGCATGGAACGTACCCACGAGAGGTGCACTCGACAGCATCGCAGCAGCCATCGACACCGAAGGCACAACGGGTTCATGGACGTGCACGACATCGAAATCGTTGTCCGCCAGCCAGCGACGGGTGCGCGCGAGGGCCTTGGGCTTGATAGAAATATTCGCCACCGAGCCGTTGAAGGGAATCGACACAGACGACCCAGCGGATGTGATCCACTCGGGCAGGTCATCGGACGTCGACGGGGTCAGTACCCGCACATCGTGACCGCGTGAACGCAACTTCAATGCAAGGTCACGAATATGGAAGCCCACTCCCCCGGGCACGTCCCAGGAGTAGGGGTTCACGATCCCGATCTTCATCGATTCTTCCTCTCGTGCTCGGCCCTCGCGCGCGCAAGCCGTTCGGGGTCAAGGTCCTCGACAAACACCCGCTGCATCATGTGCCAGTCCTGAGGCTTCGACGCCATCATGGCAGCAAACTGATCCACCCACGCCTGCGTGAGCGCCTCGACACGGTTGGATCCCGGCAGTGCCTCCTCGTCCACCGTAATCGGTCCGATGCAGCGCACGCGCACATCGGCCCCCGTCGGGCTCTCGTTCTCGTACGTAATGCACGCCGCGAACAGTGGGCGCTCAAGCTTTGTCGCCAGCGCGGCAGGCCCCGCGGCGACGAGTGCCCGCTGCGTCCCAAAATCCACTTCGATACCCGAGCCGGAAATGTCCCGATCCGCCAGAAGCGGCACAATCACGCCACGCCCGCGCACTCGCTCAACGAGAGTCGAGAAGACGGACTCACCCTTCGCGACGCCGATAATTTCCATGCCCAGTCCTTCGCGCAGAGAGACGAAGCGCTCAAAGAGTGAAGGCGGATCAACTTTCTCAGCGACGGTGACAATGCCGCGGCCGTGCGCGCAGACCCACGCACCTGCGCGGTCCCAGCTGCCCGAATGCCCCAGGGCGAGGACAACAGGCCCATCCTCGCTCGCCTGTGCCAAGGCCTCGAATCCCTCAAAGGACACTCCCTCGAGCAACGGTTCGCCACGGCGCGATCCGAGCATCAGCTGTTCGGCATAGTTGCGGATGTGGGAGCGAACCGCATCGCGTACCTGAGCATCCGATGGATCTTCTCCGGTTAAACGTGCCATGTTGGAGGCAAGCCGCTCGATCATGGCTCCCCCACGTTTCGCCGCGATCAATGCACCCGCATCCGCCATGCGCATGACGAGGCGTAGCGGAAGGCGGGGTGCAACAGAAAAAGCGAGCGACAGGGGTGAGAAACTCACTGGGTTCCTTCGTCAATGTGGCGGGCAGTAAACCAAATGCGCTGGCACACCGTGACGAATGAGGCAAACGCAACCCACGTCAGGCCGCATGCGAACACCCACTCCGGCAGACCGAGACTCATGAGCATGGCCGTTCCCATGCCAATGATGAGCCGGTCGGTTCGCTCGGCGATACCCAGCTTGGCCACGACACCCACGGATTCCGCACGCGCGCGAGCATAGGGAACGGCAGCCGCGCCCACGATCGAGCAGATGCCGGCAATGATCGACCACGTGCGCACGAACGTGTTGTCCATCTGGAAGACCGCGTACGCAGTCAGAGAGCCAAACACGGCGCCATCACCCAGACGGTCGAGCGTCGAATCAAGGAAGGCGCCAAAGCGAGTGCCACCCGTGGTCATGCGTGCAAGCGTCCCATCGACGGAATCACCGAACATCACGACCGCGAGAGCGATACCTCCCTGCCAGATCCACCCCTGCGGGATGCAGATGACAGCGATTGCGACGGTCGCGACCGTTCCAGCGACCGTCACCATGTTGGGGGTCACCCCCGCGCGCGCTAGGACGCGTGCGAGCGGAGTGAAGACAGCCCTCGTGATAGAACGTCCGTGGTTTCCGAGCATCAGTCCTCCTTGGGCCAGGCGGCGGCCAGCCGGGCGCGGGCGTCCTCAAGCAGCTCGGGGACGGCCTTCGTCTGAGCGATAATCGGCAGGAAATTCGCATCCCCCAGCCAACGCGGAACAACGTGCTGGTGCAGGTGAGCCGCGATCCCGGCCCCAGCGACCTCTCCCTGGTTCATCCCCAGATTGAAGCCTGCCGGGGCAGCGACGGCACGTGTCACTCGCATCGCGGTGGCCGTCAGGTCACCCAACTCGACGCGCTCCTCCTCGGTGAGCTCCGTGTAGTCGGAGACATGACGGTACGGGCACACGAGCAGGTGCCCGGAGTTATAGGGGAACAGGTTCATGAGGACGAAGCACGTGCGTCCACGGTAAACGATCAGGCCCGACTGATCGTCCTTACCGGGTGCCGTACAAAACGGGCATCCGACATCCGAGGCATCCGAAGGCTTGCCTTCGCCGCGGATGTAGGCCATCCGATAGGGGGTCCAGAAACGACCGAAGCCGTCCGGGACGCCCGCAAGCGAGCGGGCATCCTCGGTCGGCAACGGGCCGTTCGGGGTACCGATCGAGTCGGAACCGGCGTCGCGGCTCATGTCTCTCACGCCTCGTCGAGGCCGTCGATCTGGTCCGCGTTGTTGCGTGCCTCGATATGACGAACGATCAGCTCGATCGCGCGGTCAACGGCAATGCCGTTGTGCTGCGAACCGTCACGCAGGCGGAAGGACACCGCGCCCGCCTCGACGTCCTCGCCGCCGGCGATGAGCGTGAAGGGAACCTTGTCCTTGGAGGCGTTGCGGATCTTCTTTCCGAAGCGGTCATCCGACAGGTCGGTCTCGACGCGCACGCCACGCTCACGCAGCTTGGCGGCGACGTCCTTGACGTAGTCATCGAAGGCCTCGGCGACGGGGATGAGACGCACCTGGACGGGAGACAGCCACGCAGGGAACGCACCCGCGTAGTGCTCGGTGAGAACGCCGATGAAGCGTTCGACGGAGCCGAGCTTCGCGGAGTGGATCATGACGGGGCGCTGACGGCTACCATCGGCCGCCGTGTACTCCAGGTCGAAGCGCTCAGGCTGGTTGAAGTCGTACTGAATCGTCGACATCTGCCAGGTACGGCCAATCGCGTCCTTGACCTGGACGGAAACCTTGGGGCCGTAGAACGCGGCGCCGCCCGGATCGGGAACCAGGTCGAGACCGGTCGCAGCGCAGGCGTCCTCGAGGGCCTTCGTGGCGGCAGCCCAATCCTCGTCCGAGCCGATGAACTTGTCCTTCTTCTTACCGTCCTCATCGCGCGTGGACAGCTCGAGGTAGAAGTCCTTCAGACCGAAGGCGGACAGGATCGACAGGAAGAACTCGATCTGGCTGCGGATTTCCTCCGAGGCCTGCTCCGGGGTGCAGTAGGTGTGCGAGTCGTCCTGCGTGAAGCCGCGCATGCGGGTCAGGCCGTGAACGACACCGCTCTTTTCATAGCGGTAGTCGTGGCCCAGCTCGTAGAAGCGCAGGGGCAGCTCACGGTAGGAGCGGCCGCGCGAACGGAAGATGAGGTTGTGCATCGGGCAGTTCATGGCCTTGAGGTAGTACTCCTGGCCGGCCTTGGTGATGTTGCCCTCGGCGTCGCGCTCCTCGTCGGCGAGCATGGGCGGGAACATGGTGTCGGCGTAGTAGGGCAGGTGCCCGGAGGTGTGGAAGAGCCCGCCCTTGGAGATCTCGGGGGTGTGGACGAAGTCGAAGCCGTAGTCCTGGTGGCGGTCGACGACGTACTGCTCGATCTGGTGGCGCAGCATGGCGCCCTTGGGGTGGAAGACCACCAGGCCGGGGCCGATCTCCTCGGGGAAGGAGTAGAGATCGAGCTCGGCGCCGAGCCTGCGGTGGTCACGCTTGGCGGCCTCGGCCAGGCGGGTCTGGTAGGCCTTGAGATCGTCCTTGGTGGCCCAGGCGGTGCCGTAGATCCGCTGGAGGGAGTCGCCGGACTGGTCGCCCTTCCAGTAGGCCGACGAGGACTTGGTCAGCGCGAAGCCCTGCCCGATGAGGCGGGTCGAGGGCAGGTGGGGGCCGCGGCACAGGTCGGTCCAGGCGACGGTGCCGTCGCGTCGGACGTTGTCGTACATGGTCAGCCCGCCGGCGCCGACCTCGACCGAGGCGCCCTCGGCGCCCGCTCCCTTGGTGGTGATGAGCTCGAGCTTGTAGGGCTGGTCGGCCAGCTCCTCACGCCCCTGGTCCTCGGTGATGTCGCGGCGCACGAAGCGCTGCCCCTCCTTGACGATCCGCTTCATGCGCTTCTCGATCTCGCGCAGCATCTCGGGGGTGACGGCGTCGATGGCTCCGAAGTCGTAGTAGAAGCCGTCAGTGATGAAGGGGCCGATACCCAGGTTGACGCCCGGGAACATCTCCTGGACGGCCTGGGCCATGACGTGGGTGGCGCTGTGGCGCAGGATGTTCAGGCCGTCCTCGCTGGCCAGGGTGATGGGCTCGACGACGGCGCCGGCCGGGACCTGGCGCTCCAGGTCCCAGGGCTCGCCGTTGACGCGCATCGCGACGACGCCGTCCTTCTTGACGGCGTCCTGCAGGAGGAGCGCCCCCGTGCTGCCCGCCTCAATGGTGCGGGGCGCGCCGTCGAGGGTGATCTCAATCATGAGCTGGTCTGACACGGGTTCGTCTCCTCTGCTGCATCGGTGCGGGGCGCTGTACTGGTGCACCCCGGTTCGGCCGCGAGTCTACGTCGTGGTCGCGCGGGCTCAGTCCTCCCGTGAGCCACGCCGCGCGCGCAGTGCGTCACGCAGGCGCTTGGCGGCGGACATCCCGGAGTAGATGACTCGGGAGACCGGGACGTCCCAGGCCCCGTCCACCTCGGTGACGTGCTGGGCGTAGCGCTTCTTGTACTGGCCCACCGTGTAGAGCGAGGGGACGCGGGTGGAGCCGGCGCCCATGAGGTCCAGGCCGCGGTAGCCCTCCTGCGCCAGGGTGCAGGCGGCCCACCAGTCCAGGGCCTCGGCCCCGCGGAAGGTTCGCGACTCGTTGGAGGAGGCGCCGTAGTAGGCCACGGCGTCCTTGCCCGAGGTGAGGATGAGGTCCCAGGCGTGAGGGACGCCGTCCTTGCGCAGGACGAACAGGCGGGCGTTGCCCTCCCCCAGGGACGTCAGCATGGTCCAGTAGACCTCGGCGTCGTGGGGCTTGAAGCCGTCGCGCTCGGCGGTCTCGCGCAGGACCTCGTAGACCTGGTCGAACTCCTCGCGGCTCAGGCCGGTCTCGTCGCTGATGGTGCAGCCGGCCTCCCGGGCGACACGCTCGGCGCGCTTGACCGCGCGGCGCCCGTCCTTGGGCATGACCGCCGCGATCTTCTCCGGTGTCTTGGGCACCAGGTCGATGACGTAGGTGCGGTCATAGGTGATGGTGGACAGCAGCTCTCGCAGGTCGGCAGCGCGGTAGCGGGCGTGCATGCGGATGAAGCGCACGGAGCGGTCGCGCTCCTTGACCACGGAGCGCAGCAGGCGACGCAGGTGGGCCTCGCGCTCGGGCGACTGCTCCTTGAGCCAGACCGGGCCGTGCTTGGCCCACAGGAAGGTCTGGCCGCCCATCTCGTAGCGGTACAGGGCGATGGCGGCCACGGGCTTGCCCTCGTCCTCATAGAGGTAGCGGCCCCACAGGGGGCGGCCCATGGCCTCCTCGAAGCGCTCCCAGGCCTCGGTCTGCTCAACCGGGAAGTGGCTGTTGCCCACGGCCAGACGCATCTCGCGCCCGTCGACCCGACGCAGGGTCTCGGAGCGGTCCGGGGTGGAGTGCACCGGCTCGGGGTGCGTGAGCCGAGGCGCCTTGGGCTTGTCAGTCTTGTCGGCCCTGGCGGGCTGGGCGGGCTTGGCGGTCGGGTCAACCTTCTGCTCGGGCTGCTCGGGCTGCTCAGACTCGCCGCCCTTGCGCCCCTTGTTGTTCTTGGGCTGAGTCGCCTGAGCCTTCTGGGGGGCCGGCGCACCGGCCTCGACCTTGGTTTCAGGGGTGGAGTCAGTCGCGGAATCAGTCGTGGCGTCGGGGGTGGTGCTGTCGGGCATGTTCTCGTTCTCGGGCATTCAGCGGGACCTGTCGACTCGTTGCGGATAGTTGCGGGCGAACTTGCGGTAGTGGTTGAGGCGCTGGAGCTCGATCGTCACGCGACGGCGCAGCGAGCGCTCGGCCGGGTCGCGCAGCGGGTCGACGCCCCGCCCCAGGCCCTTGGCCTTGCGGCGCAGTGCCGCATCGGACACGTAGCGTGCGATGACGCCGTCGGGAACCAGGGAGTAGAGGACCTGCCGGGTGACCTCGATGGGCTCGTCACGCTGGTCCAGGACCAGGTCCTTGAGCATGACGGCCATGGGGTTGGCGCCGGCGGCGGTCAGGTAGAAGGAGTTGCGGCCGATACGGGGGTTGACCTCGAAGAAGAGCTCCCGTCCGTCACGGGGGTCGACCTTGATGTCGAGGTTGGCGAAGCCGCGGTAGCCGGCGTGACGCAGCAGGCGGCCGGTGGCCTCCCACAGGTCGGGGAAGGGCTCGGTGATCATGGCCACCGGGTTGCCGATCATGGTGGGCGCGTGGTCCTGCAGCAGGACGCGCGCCGAGCCGATGAGGCGCAGCTCACCGGTGGAGTCCATGTAGGCGGTCACCGAGCGCATGGCGGTGTCGTCACCGGGGATGCACTCCTGAACCAGGAAGGTGGAGCGGTAGCCGGCCTCCTTCAGGCTCCTCCACATGCCTGCCAGCTCGGCGGCGTCGTCGATGAACCAGATCTTGCGCTTGCCGGGGAAGGAGATGCGGTCATAGTCAGCGCCGATGGCCGCCTTGGCCACGAGCGGGAACTCCATGCCGAGCTCGTCGGCGCTGGTCGGCGGCTCGCAGTCGGGGTCGGCCAGGTCGACGACGACCTCCCGGGGCGTGAGCACCCCCACCTCGGCGCACAGACGGGAGAAGGAGGCCTTGTCGCTGACGGCGTCGAGCACGTCGATGTCCGGGAAGGGCAGGACGTAGGTGGGCTCGAGCTCGCTGCGGTGGGCCGAGATCATGGCGGCCGCGGCGTCGGTGTTGGCCATGAGCACAGCGCTGCGGGGCCCTCGGCCCTGGGCCAGCTTTCGCAGCAGCGCGATGGTCCGCTCCGGCGGGGCCCCAGCCTCCTGGTGGACCACGGTGATGTAGGCCGACTCGGAGATCGCGACGATCGGATCCGAGGCCACGACCGTCACCGAGGTGCCGGTGACCTCATGAAGCTGCCGCGCCAGGGCGTAGGCGCCGATATCACCGCCGAGGACCACGGGCAGCAGGTGCCTGAAGCGTTGCGTCATAACCATCCGTTTCTTGCCGCAGGGGCCAACTCCTCCCCAGATGGTAGAGCACGCCGGGACGCCCCGTTCCCGACCGCTCCAGGAACATCACGATCCAGACACGGGACCGTCCCCGACCGTCTCCACCCCACCCCCTCAATCCAGCGTGATTCCGCGCGATAGTCCGCACCTCGACGACGACATCGCGGCCTGACGGTGACACATGCCACCCTGCGCGAGGCCGCCTTCCCGGAGAACGACAAGAGCCCGGAGCGCTGGGCTCCGGGCTCACTTCGACCATCGGTTCTGGTGGGCGATACTGGGATCGAACCAGTGACCTCTTCCGTGTCAGGGAAGCGCGC
>USPB01000002.1 GCA_900556405.1 uncultured Actinomyces sp. | reverse complement strand
AGGATCGTCCTCGCCATCTCCTGGGGATCTCCGAACCCGAGGATCTTTTTGCGGGTGTCGCAGCAGGTGCGGACACCTTCGATTGCGTGAATCCGTCGCGCGTCGCGCGCAACGCCGCGATCTACACCCCCGACGGTCGATTCAACATCACGAACGCACGCTTCAAACGCGACTTTACGCCGCTCGTCGATGGCTGTGGATGCTACACCTGCACCCACTACACGCGTGCATATATCCATCACCTCTTTAAGGCGAAGGAAATCCTGTCGGCGACGCTTGCCACCATTCACAACGAGTGGTTCACGCTGCGCCTTGTGGACGCTATCCGCGCCTCCATTGAGGATGGTTGTTTCGATGAGTTCCGTTCCGACATGCTCGGCCGCTACGAAGCTGGTCGACGCCGCTAACTCCTGGAGTAGTCATGAGCTTCAACGACAATATTCACTTGGATCCGTCCCGTGTCAGCACCTCGGGAGCGGGACGCAAGATTGCAGGGGCCGGCGGTGGATCGATTCTCGGTGTCCTGCTGATCCTCGGTTTTTCCTACTTCACGGGGATCGATCTCACCGCTCTGCTGTCATCGTCACCGCAGACCTCCTCCTCATCCTCCTCGTCGGTGGATGTCTCATCGTGTCAGACAGGAAAGGACGCAAACGAGCGCGTCGAGTGTCGAATGGTTGCGACCGCACAGTCTCTTGACGCCGTCTGGAAGACGCAGCTGGCCGATCAGGGGACCGGCGTGACCTACGAGCTTCCTGACTTTCAGATCTTCACGGATTCGGTATCGACCGCCTGTGGGAACGCGACGAGCGCCGTTGGTCCGTTCTATTGTCCCGGTGATTCCACCGTGTACCTGGACCTCGGTTTCTTCAACGACATGGTCTCTCAGTACGGCGCCTCTGATTCGGTGCTTGCTCAGGAGTACGTCGTTGCCCACGAGTGGGGCCACCACATCCAGAATCTCCAAGGCGTGTTCCGCGCTCACGACACTCGTGAGACGGGCGCTCAGGGTGCTGGCGTGCGCTCGGAGCTTCAGGCGGACTGCTATGCGGGCGTGTGGATGCACTGGGCGTCGAATACGCCCGACACGTCGACGGGTACGCCCTATCTGAAGACGCCGACCACCGATCAGATTCGCGGCGCCCTTCAGACCGCGCAGGCGATCGGCGACGACCGCCTCCAGACCAAGTACCAGGGTTCGTCCAATCCCGAGACTTGGACGCACGGTAGCGCCGACCAGCGCGCGACGTGGCTGCAGCGAGGCCTCGACTCCGGTGACATCTCCACGTGCGATACATGGTCCGCGTCGCAGGTGTGAGGCATTCTGCGGGTCGGTACAATTGAATTCGCCGATTGCCAGGAGGAAGTCATGACACGCAGTATTGTCGAGCAAGCCCACGACATGTACGACGCGGTCCCCTACGAGGTTCCCGTGCCGAACGAGTCGCTGTACAGCCTCTTGGATAGTGCGGCGCGCCTGTATCCTGATCGAATTGCCCTCGATTACTTTGGTGCAACGACCACGTATGCTCAGGTGCGCGAGCAGGTGCTCAAGGCCGCGCAAGTCTTGCACGAGGCCGGGGTTCGCTCCGGCGACACGGTGGCCATCGCGCTTCCCAACTGTCCGCAGGCATTCGTTGCTTTCTACGCGTGCATGCGTATCGGAGCTGTCGCTGCACAGCACAATCCGTTGGCCCCGGCCTCGGAGATTGCGGGCCAGCTGGCACGCCACGGCGGCAGGGTTGCAATCGTGTGGGAAAAGTGTGTGGACTCCTACCCGCTCGATGTTCTCGACACGGTGTTTACGGTCGATATTTCGCACGGTATGCCGATGTCACAGCGTGTGCTTCTTCGTCTGCCCGTCGCCCGCGCACGACAGACTCGCAATCAGTTGCGTGGTTCCGTCCCCGCGCAGACGCGCTCCTGGGACCGTGCCACGGCCTCGTCTGCGCCGATTGATCCGAACCATCCGCTGCCCACGGGCGATGACCGCGCGGTCATCCTGCACACCTCGGGCACCAACGGCGTGCCGAAGTCCGCGCCGCTCACCCACCGCAATATCGGGGTCAACGTCAACCAGTGCATGTTCTGGGTGTGGAAGCTGCACGAGGGCGCCGAAACGTTCTTCTCGTTGCTCCCCTACTTCCATGCCTTTGGTTTGACATTCTTCCTGTGCGCCTCGGTGCGTAAGGCTGCCACCCAGGTGCTGTTACCGAAGTTCGATGCGCAGATGGCACTCGACGCGCACAAGCGACGTCCCATCACGTTCTTTGTGGGCGTGCCGCCGATGTTCGAGCGCATCCTGCGCCAGGCTCACAAGACAAATACCGACATCACCTCCATCCGATACGCGGTCGCCGGAGCTATGCCGCTGTCGACAACGCTTGCAGATGACTGGGAGAAAACCACAGGTGGCATGATCGTCGAAGGCTATGGCCTGTCGGAAACCGCTCCGGTCCTGACGGGCGCTCCCCTGTCGAACAAGCGCCGCCACGGCGTCCTTGGCGTACCGTTCCCGTCGACGCAGCTGCGCCTCGTCTCTCTCGAGGACGATACGGTCGATGTAGAGGACGGGCAGCCCGGCGAGATCATCGTGCGTGGCCCGCAGGTGTTCGATGGATACCTGGACGCGCCCGAGGAGAGTGCGCGCGTCTTTACCTCCGAGGGGTGGTTCAAGACCGGTGACATCGGGGTCAACAGCGACGGCTTCATCTCGATGGCTGACCGCAAAAAGGAACTGATTCTCTCGGGAGGGTTCAACGTCTACCCCTCCCAGGTCGAGGCAGCGATCCGATCCCATCCGGCGGTGTCCGACGTCGCCGTTGTCGGGGTTCCCGTGAACGATGCAACCGAAGAGGTTGCCGCCGCGATCATCATGGAAGACGGCAGTGCACCACTGACTCTTGAGGAAGTACGCGCCTGGGCTGAAAAGACCATCGCCCACTACGCTCTCCCCCGCCAGCTGGTCGTCATCGCCGAACTGCCGCGCAACCAGATGGGCAAGATCCTGCGCCGAAAGGTCGCGCAGCTCGTGCGCGAGAGGCTCGGGCGCGAAGAGCGTTAAGGTCCACAACGCCTCGTTAACTCTTCGATAGCTGCTTTCGTCTGGCTCATCGCCTCGGCGAGAGGAATTCGTAACCGTAGACGCTCGCGCTGCGTGGTTCCGTGTGCCTTCCACTGCGCGCGCAGCCGATCTTGCCTGCTCTGACGCTCAAGCAAGCACTCGATCAATGCCACCACATCCGGGCTACGGCACAGCCCCGGATCAGGATAGAAGCCAACGAGATGAGCGACGCGAGCCAAGCGAATTCTCGCCATCATGTCCTCTGTGAGATGAGCCAGCGAGCGCTGATCAAGGGTATCGAAAGCCAACGAGGACAAGAACGCCTTCCCCTGCTGCGTGCGTCGCCACAAAGCGACACTGGTGTCTACCTCCATGGCATCGACGCTCAACCCTGTTGCACGCTTCCTACGCGACGTGAGTGCAGCAGAAACACAGACGTCTCCGCGGGTGTTCTCCTGTATCAGGACTGAGGGATGCGGGAAACATCCGTGCACAATGGTGGCAGTCGATTCGAGCGCTCGCGTGTTACCGAGGGACGCCCACAAGAACAACACCGCATCGATACGGCGGCCCATCGCTGTTGCCGCGGGAATGCCAGTCGTGCCCTCCTGTACGACACCCAGGAGAGTCAGCCCGGTGATCTTGCCCAGGCCGTCGCACTGCGTGCGCGTCAGTTCGGCCTCGTGCTCCAGCGCATGCGTGGGAATCGTACGCTCGAAACGGCAGACGCCGGGCGGCATGGCCAGCGTCGAAGCCCAGTCGATGGAGCTCATAGGAGCACCACAAAACTCACCAGAGAAAAGTCTGCTTCTGACGCGGCTCCACGGGTGATCGCTCCCGGTGTCAACAGCGATTCGAGGGTCGTTGCTTCTCCCTGCGTGATCGCCGTTGCGACAGCCTGCGCCAGCAGGGCCGAGTACACACTCATGTCCTCACCATCACGTGTATCTCGATTGAATTGTGCACACAGGGCGTCCAGGGGCTCATGACGTCCCTCGCACAGCTGCCTGAGCAGGTCCAGGGAGTACGTTGGGTGGGACAACACCCGTGCGCCCGTTGCGTCCTTTGGCACGTAAATCAAAGAGAGCGGCGCGGTTACATGACTGCTATCACCGGTGTCTCCACGCTGTTCGAGACAGAAAACCACTCCTGGACTCACCTGAGCGCGCAGGCTATCCGGAATGTCGACGACCGCGTGCAAGCCTGTCGGTGCGTCTTCCAGAATGCCCGGATGAGCGTTCATGTATCGCTCCAGCTCGATTCGGAAATCATCCAACGCAAAATCCGTAATCGACATTCCTCGCCGCATGTCTTCGAGATCGAGGGTTTCGCTACGCAAGGTGCGCAACTGATCCGAACGATACTCCAAGTCGTTCATCTCCTCTGATGGGGTGAGAAGATTCTCCTCACCGGAGGCACTCGCATCGCCCAGAGCCATGCGTGCCTTGACGCGCGACTCAAGCTTGATGTAGGACTCCAGGTCGACGTCTGGCCAAAAGGTCACCATCTGAATGTACTTGTTCGGTGAGCCCAGGCGGTCGACCCGGCCGAAGCGTTGCACGATGCGAACCGGGTTCCAGTGCACGTCGTAATTGACGACGCAATCGCAGTCCTGTAGGTTCTGGCCCTCCGAGATGCAATCCGTTGCGAAAATAATATCGATTTGCCCTTCGCGTTCCGCGAAAGCGATGCTTTCCTTCGAATGGGGCGAGAAACGACCGAGGATATCCTCGAAGCTACCGCGCACGTATCGCTTCCCAGTGATGCGATTGCGAGTGCCCGTCACCTGCGCGCACGTCAGACCATGGCTGCGCGCCAGATCAGGTGCCAACTGGTCATACAGGTAGGTAACGGTGTCAGCGAAGGCGCTGAAGACGAGCACTTTCCTGTTACCCGAATTGATCTGACCGGCGCCGGTCTTCTCGATGATCAGTGTCCTCAACTCGCCGAGCTTGGCATCTCGATCCGGTGTTACTGCGGAGGAATAATCGATCAGTTCGTCGAGAATTTCGACGTCGTGCGTCAGGTCGATGGACAGAGCCTCGCGGTCCACATCGCGCAAGTCGACGCGAATCTGCGCCCCGACCTCGAACATCTCAGTTTCCTGATCATCGAGGCCGTCCTCGAGACCCTCAATTCCGTATCCGACCTTGACGGAACCGAGAGCATCGTCGATACTTCGTGCGTCAAGCACTGCAAGCCGATCCAGGATATCGGCGCAGGAACTGCGCACGCGCCTCAGAGTCGTACGGAAGGCGCTCACGGAGGACTCCATGCGCTTGAGGAGGTTGACCCGCATCAGCACGGCGACAGCGTTCGTACGATGTAGTTCACTGCCGAAGTCATTGCCGAACCCCTCACGGTAATCGGCCTCATAGCCAGGGCGAGCATCCTCACGCACGTAGGAAAGAAGCTGATACTGGGCGAACGTCAGGTCGCTGATCATTGCGTAGAGTTTGCTGATAGGAGGCAGCTCGCCTCGCGAATCAATGGGCACCTGGACATTGCGCGGGGCGAGGCGGGTAGGGAATGTGCCCGCCTCGGTGCCGTAGTATTTCGTCACGTGCTTGCGGCTACGCGCAATGGTCAGGGCATCAAGAAGCTTGAAATAGTCGGCGTTGACGTACTCGGCAAAGCTCTGCGTCGTGTGATGTCCATGTGCCTGCGAACTCCACAGGTTGAAGCGCTTTTGTGCCAACCTCATCACTGCATCGATGGAACCGATGCCGTCAGTCTTCTCGAGATAGTCATCGCGTCCCTCCGTGATGAGTTCAATCTGGTTGCGTAGGTCGGTGAGACGATTATTGATCGGGGTCGCCGATAGCATGAGCACCTTCGTGCGTCCGTTGGATCGTATGACCTCATTCATCAGGCGCGTGTAACGGTTCGAACTTGTTGCGGCCGAGGCCTTATTGCGAAAGTTATGACTCTCATCGATGACCAACAAATCGAATGTGCCCCACTGTAGGTGTTCTAGGTCAGTGTCCCCGCTCTTGCCGCGCCGACGTGAGAGGTCCGTATGGTTCAACACCTTGTAATTGAAGCGGTCCGCGGCCAAGGGATTACGCTCATCACTCGCCTGCATCCAGAGAGTCCAGTTCTCTCGCAGGCGCTTCGGGCACAGCACCAGGACATTCTTGTTGAGCTGCTGGTAGTACTTGATGACGGCGAGTGCTTCAAATGTCTTCCCCAGGCCGACGCTATCAGCAATAATGCAGCCGTTGTACTTTTCCAACTTACGAATCGCCCCGATGACGGCGTCCTTCTGGAAATCGTAGAGCTTGCCCCATATCACCGAATCGAAAAAGCCGGTGTCTTCACGCGGATTGTGGTCCCGGGTCTCCTGAAGGAAACGCCGGAAGATGTGGTACAGGGTCAGGAAATAAATGAACTCAGGGGCGTTGTCTGTGTACATCGCCTCCACCTGCTCGACGACCTGCTCGGTGACGTCACACGTTGCCTCTTCATTCGCCCATACGGACTCAAACTGCGCCATCAGGAACTCAACCTGTGCCTTGGCCTCATCCCCCGAAAAGTGAGTAATCATCGTCAGCGTCTCCGGACGGCGCGCGACTCCCAATCCCTCCAAGGTGAAAGTGGCACCCTGCCCCGAAAACAGGTGCGGACTCACTGCAGCGCCTTCGATGACATAACTCGGCGGATACTGGAGCACATGCTCACGCCGCACGGAGCGTAGCGTCACCTTCTTCCTCAGCCACGATGCGCACGCCCGCGCGAGAGCACGTTGGTTCAGTTTGTTACGAAGTGTGAGCTCCAAGCCGGATTCTGCGAGTGCTTTCTCGCGCTGTCCCTGCGCGCGTTGGACAATGTCGAACTCGAGAGTGCTCAGTCTCCTTTTCATGTCTCGGATAAAGGTCGGTTCATTGAACAGAACACGCACAGAGTCAAGGCGCTCAAGTTCCTCGCGTAGCTCTCCATAGGCAAAAAGACTGAAGTGCGCGCTAATAATCGACAGCTTCGCGTCATCGTCAAGCGTGGCACGCAAAGAGTCTCCCAAGCGCTTGCCCTGGTTGTTGTCGAGCATCTCCATGGGTGTTGGCCCCTTCCTTCATGCCATGACTCACATTAGGTTACCGGAACAGTGTGAGGAGCGGAACGCACAACACCGAATCTACTGACACTGGAGAACGAGAGACGTCAGCACGCCGATGAGGGGCCGTATACCAGTGTCCCCGGAACCGCTCGGTTCCGGGGACACTGTGCATCAAGGTGCCTCAGACGTTAAAGCCGATCGCTCGCAGCTGCTCACGGCCGTCGGGAGTGATGCGATCCGGGCCCCACGGCGGCATCCACACCCAGTTGATCTGAACGTCGTCGGTCACGGCCGACAGGATCGTCTGCGCCTGTCGCTCGATCACGTCGGTCAGCGGGCAGGCAGCCGACGTCAGCGTCATGTCGAGGCGAACCTGGTTGTCAGAGCCGATTACGACGCCGTACACCAGGCCAAGATCGACAATGTTGATGCCCAGCTCGGGATCGATGACGTCCTTGAGGGCCTCGAGCACATTTTCGGCTGCCAGCGTGCCCTGCTCGATGACGTCGGTGCCGTCGATCTGGCGGGTGGGCACCTCGGCGCTAGGAGCTTGCGCCGAAGCGGGCGCGCCGAAGCGCTGCTCGACCGGCTCAGACTGAGCCATCGGGTTACTCATTCCTATTCCTTTACTGATCGGCGGGCTCGCCCGCGGTGGAGATATCGATGCCGGACTTGGCCATTGCATCGCGGAGCGCATACCACCCCAGGAGCGCACACTTGACGCGATTGGCGAATTGGGAGGTGGATTCCAGAGCGGCTGCGTCACCGAGGTCGTCGAGAATCTCATCGTCGACGCCAAGATTACGCGAATGCATCATGACTTCCATGTCTCGGTAGAGACGACCGATTTCCTCGGCGGACTTTCCCTGGGTCAGGTCGGTCATCATGGACAGCGATGCGCGCGAGATCGAGCAGCCATCGCCTTCCCACTGGAGGGAGGCGAGATGATCACCATCGAGCGACACGCCCAGCGTGACCTCGTCACCGCAGGTGGGATTGACCTGGTGGGACGATGCGTCCATGCCCGACGGGTCACCTGCGCCGTGCTTTTCACGAGCGTGATCCAGGATGACCTGCTGATACAACTGTTCAAGACTGCCCATGGTTTCCTTTCATACCCAGCGATCACGTGCAATTCTACTAACCGAAGAAGCTGCGCACCTTCGACAGTCCGTCAACGAGGCGTTCAATTTCCTCGGCGGTAGTCGTCGGGGCAACTGACGCACGTGCGGAGGAACGCACCTGGAAGAACGTATGCAGTGGGATCGCACAGTGGTGCCCGACTCGGACGGCGACATCCACCGAGTCCATGAACTGACCCACGTCGTGGGGGTGCACGCCGTCCACGGCGAAGGCAACGACGCCGATGCGATCGACGTCCGAGTCGGGGCCGAGAACCCTGATGCCATCGATCGACGAGATGCCGTCAAGCATCATGGATGTCAGCGCGTGTTCGTGTGCTTCCACGCGATCCATGCCGAGCGCCGACATGTAGCGCAGCGCCTGCGACCAGGCTGCGATCTGAGCGACGGGCTGCGAGCCTGCTTCAAAACGCTCGGGCGGTGCCATGAAGGTAGATTCCTCCATGGTGACCCATTCGATCATGGAGCCGCCGGTAAGGACAGGTGGCATCGCCGCAAGCAGCGAACGACGTCCCCACAGTGCGCCCGCCCCGGTGGGACCAAGCATCTTATGCGAGGAGAACACCGCGAAGTCGACATCGAGCTCTGAGAGGTTCAGCGCCATGTGCGCGCTGGACTGACAGGTATCGAGGAGGACGAGCGCGCCGACGGCGCGGGCCGCCGCGCTCACGGCCGCGACGGGAGAAACGGCGCCGGTCACGTTAGACACGTGGGTGAATGCGACGAGACGAGTGTTCGGCGTGATGACCGAGAGCGTCTCCAGGTCAATGCGACCGTCCGGTGTCAGGTCGAGCCAGGCGAGCTCGGCTCCCGTACGCTGGCATAGCTGCTGCCACGGGACGATGTTCGCGTGGTGCTCGGCGCGCGTGCAGACGATACGATCGCCGGGTCCCACGCGCAGCGACGCAGACTCGGCACCGCCCATGCCCTGCGAGGCGTGCCCGATTGCCAAGGCAACCAGGTTAATCGCCTCGGTCGCGTTCTTCGTCCAGACGATTTCGTCTGCCGACACACCGACAAACGAGGCCAGAGCACCGCGCGCACTCTCGAATGCGTCGGTCGCTTCGTCGCCAAGCAGGTGCGTGCCCCGGTGGACCGCGCCATTACTGCGGCGATAGAAGTCGGCCTCGGCGTCGATGACGCATGCGGGCTTCTGGGATGTCGCGGAGGCATCCAGGTACGCAATGGGCGCGCCGCCGCGCCCGACGCGACTCAGAATCGGAAAATCGATGCGAATCGCGTCGAGCTCGGCGGTGGTAAAGTCTCGCAACACGGCGATCAGAGACCCAGGTACTTGTCGTAGCCGTTCTCTTCGAGCTCGTCAGCCAGCTCGGGACCACCCTGAGCGGCGACGTGGCCGTCGACGAAAACGTGAACGTGGCTGGGCTTGATGTAGCGCAGGATGCGGGTGTAGTGCGTGATGAGCATGACGCCGCAGCCGGTCTCGCCGTGAACGCGGTTGACGCCCTCGGACACGATGCGCAGTGCGTCGACGTCGAGGCCGGAGTCGGTCTCGTCGAGGACAGCGAACGAGGGCTTCAGGAGCTCCATCTGGAGGATCTCGAGGCGCTTCTTCTCGCCGCCGGAGAAGCCGACGTTGACATCGCGCTCGGCGAAGTCGGGGTCCATGCGCAGGTTCTCCATGGAGGTCTTCATTTCCTTGACCCACGAGCGCAGGGCGGGTGCCTGGCCGTCGATCGCGGTCTTCGCGGTGCGCAGGAAGTTCGAGACGGAGACGCCGGCCACCTCGACGGGGTACTGCATGGCGAGGAACAGGCCCGCCTTGGCGCGCTCATCGACGCTCATCTCTGTGATGAGCTGATCGTCGAGCCAGGCCTCACCCGAGGTGATCTCATAGTCGGGGTGGCCGGCCAGGGCATAGGCCATGGTGGACTTACCGGAGCCGTTGGGGCCCATGATGGCATGAATTTCGCCGGAGTTGATCGTCAGGTTGACGCCCTTGAGGATCTCCTTGGGGCCTTCGGCGGTCTCGACGGAGACGTGCAGATCCTTAATACGCAGAGTCGACATATGTATTCCTTACAGCTCAGTTGTTACGGGACTTGGCCAGCTCGGCCTCGACGGTTGCCATGAGGTGGTCGACCACCTCGGGGACGCCGATCTGGTTGATCAGTTCGGCGAAGAAGCCGCGCACGACCAGGCGGCGTGCCTCGTGCTCAGGAACACCACGGCTCATCAGGTAGAACAGCTGCTCGTCGTCGAAACGACCGGTCGCAGAGGCGTGTCCGGCGCCTTCGATCTCGCCGTTCTCGATCTCGAGGTTGGGTACGGAATCGGCCTTGGCACCCTCGGTGAGCACCAGGTTGCGGTTCAACTCGTACGTGTCCGTACCGTCTGCGGCCTCGCGGATCAGGCAGTCACCGATCCACACCGAGTGCGCGTCCTTCCCCTGCAGGGCGCCCTTGTAGGTGACGCGCGAGAAGCACTTCGGCTGCGAGTGGTCCACGAAGACACGGTGCTCGAGATGCTGGCCGCCGTCCACGAAGTAGATGCCCAGCATGGTGAGCTCGGCGCCCGGACCTCGGAAGTCGGTGTCCGCGCACAGACGCACGAGGTCGCCGCCGAAGGTGACGACGATGTGGGTCAGCTTGGAGTCGCGTCCCAATGCCAGGCGCTGGTTCGAGGCGTGCAGGACGGTGTCGTCCCATTCCTGCAGCGACACGACGGTCAGGTTCGCGCTGTCACCCGTTTCGACCTCGACGGTCTGGTTGAGCGCAGCCTGCGCGGAACCGCTGTGCGAGAGGATCACCGTCGCCTTGGAGAAAGCGCCTGCGCGAATCACGAGGTGCTGTGCACGGGTGCCTTCGACGTCTGCGACGTTGATGCGCACGGGGGCGTCGAGCTCGGCCTCGGCCGGGATCTCGACGACGGTCGCATGCTCGAAACCGTTCCACGCGACGACCGCAGTACGGTCGCCGGGCGCGAGCACGGTTCCGAGGCGCAAGTCATCGCGCGACACCGACTCGACGAGAACGGAATCAGGAGCGTCAACCGCAACGGGTGCATCGCCTGCGTCGTAGTTCGCCGGCTCAAAGAGGCGCTCGATGCGGCGCATCGGGGTGAAACGCCAGTCTTCCTCGCGTCCGTGAGGGGCGGGAATGTCGTTCAGGTTGAACGAGGTGGGACGATCCGCGCGCGACGGGTGCGCCCTCTCGGCGTGCGCCCCGTGCGAGTGGGCCTTGTTCATGGTCTCGACAATAGTGTTGGGGGTCGTCATCAGCCGACGGATCCTTCCATCTGCAGTTCAATGAGGCGGTTGAGCTCGAGGGCGTACTCCATCGGCAGCTCCTTAGCGATCGGCTCAACGAAGCCACGCACGATCGTCGCCATGGCCTCGTTCTCGTCGAGGCCTCGGCTCATCAGGTAGAACAGCTGATCGGCGCTCACCTTGGTCACGGTCGCCTCGTGTCCCATCTCGACATCGTCCGTACGCACGTCCACGTACGGGTACGTGTCGGTACGCGAGATCTTGTCGACCAGCAGGGCATCGCACAGGACGTTCGACTTGGAGTGGCGTGCACGCGCGTTAACCTGGACGAGGCCACGGTAGGACGTGCGGCCACCGCCACGCGACACGGACTTCGACACAATCGATGACGAGGTGTAGGGGGCCATGTGCACCATCTTCGCGCCGGTGTCCTGCTGCTGGCCGGGGCCGGCAAAGCCGATGGACAGCGTTTCGCCGCGGGCGTGTTCGCCCATCAGGAAGCAGGCGGGGTACTTCATGGTGATCGCGGCACCCATGTTGCCGTCAACCCATTCCATGGTTCCGCCTTCTTCGACGATGGCACGCTGAGTCACCAGGTTGAGAACGTTCGTCGACCAGTTCTGAATGGTCGTGTAACGCACGCGCGCGTCCTTCTTCACGAAGATCTCGATGACGCCGGAGTGCAGCGAGTTCTCATCGTAAATCGGGGCGGTGCAGCCCTCCACGTAGTGCACGTAGGAGCCCTCGTCAGCAATGATGAGCGTGCGCTCGAACTGCCCCATCGCCGAGGTATTAATGCGGAAGTACGCCTGCAACGGAATGGTCACGTGCACGCCCTTGGGAACGTACACAAACGAGCCACCGGACCAGGCGGCCGTGTTCAGCGCGGAGAACCTATTGTCGCCCGCGGGCACACACTTGCCGAAGTACTCCTCGAAGATCTCGGGGTATTCGCGCAGGCCCGTGTCCGTGTCGGTAAAGATGACGCCCTGACGCTCCAGGTCCTCCTGGATCTGCTGGTAGACAACCTCGGACTCGTACTGCGCGGCAACACCCGACACGAGACGCGACTTCTCAGCCTCCGGGATACCGAGGCGATCATAGGTGTCACGGATTTCGTCGGGGAGATCTTCCCAGTCATTGACCTGGCGATCAGTGGGGCGCACGTAGTACTTGAACGCATCAAAATCCACGTGGGACAGATCCGGCCCCCACGCGGGCATCGGCTTGCGCTCAAAGAGCTCAAGCGCCTTCAGACGACGTTCACGCATCCACTGCGGCTCATCCTTCACGTCCGAGATAAAGCGGACTATTTCTTCGTTAATGCCGGTGGGGACGTCCTTGGAGTAGTCGTCGGAGTCGTGCCAACCGTACTCATAACCGCCGATCGACTCGATGATCTCGTCATCGGTCATACGACGGGCCTCAGCGCCCGAGGCGGGTGCCTGCGTCATTGTTGTATCAACCTCTCGTTCTTACCTGTGTGCAACTTGCGTCGCACGTTCCGCGCTGCGGGGCGAATCACGGGCATACCCACGGGAATGTGGGTCGTGCACACGTGTCCACCACCGGCGAGCGTGGAAAGTCTTTGCACATGGACGTCGAGGAGCTTGCCAAAAGCGATTGTCTCGGCGTCACACAGCTGCGGGAAGTCGCCCGCAACGTTTTGGATGGGGCAATGGCCCTGGCAGAGTTGGACGGCAAGCGTGCCACCGCCAATATCGCGCACGGTCGCGGCATAGCCGTCTTGTGTCAAGGCGTCAGCGAGGGCCTGCGCACGCACGCGAGGATCCGTCCCGGCATCGCGCACGATCGGGGCGTATCGCCGTTCGATCTCGCGCGAACGTGCCGCAGCGAACGATTCGACGGCTTCCTCTCCCCCGAGCTGCCCAAGATATCCCAGCGCTTTGGTAGCAAGGTCTGAGTAACCGTCAGCCAGGTGGACGTGAGCGCGTTCCGTTGCGACGTAATGTCGGGCGGGACGTCCCCGTCCTCGCTTGGACGGTGCGCCTGGCTCGTGTTCCGCGATCTCTTTGGATTCGAGCAACAACGTGATGTGGCGCCGAACGGCAGCGGTTGTCAGCCCTAAGACCTTCGCAATTGACGAGGCCGTGACCGGCCCCTTTTCGACGATGAGATCGAGCACCTGCTGTCGGGTTGTGGCGTCTGATTCCTCTGCCACCTGTCCTCCGCTCCGACGCTTCTCGCGTGCGTCTCCGTGTGCTTTTCTCTGGAAACGAGTGTACGCCAATTTAGATAAATCGGCGTTGCGAAAAGCGGATCGGAGTGTTGGACAGCCCACAAGTCGAGGGACTTAGGGCCCAGGGAGCGTTAGCTACCGCATCCACGGGGCATCGGCGGCCCTGAGCCCCTCCCAATTGCGACCGCGAGCTGCATGCGCCGCGAGGATACCGATGACAGCAGAAGGGCTATGCAGGCGACCCGAGAGGACCATGTCGAGAGCATGGTCCAGCGGGACCCACGCATACTGCATCGTCGCCTCCTCGTCCTCGCGCTCGAACACGGTACCGGTCTCGGCGAGCTCTCGAGCGAGGAAAACACGCAGAGGCTCATTCGTGCCGCCGGGCGACGTCAAGAAATCGACGAGGACCTCCCATCGGCCAGCCTTCATGTCGGTCTCTTCCGCGAGCTCACGCTCGGCGGCAATGAGCGGATCTTCGCCAGGAATATCAAGGAGGCCAGCGGGAATCTCCCACAGATTGGCCTGCACCGGATGACGGTACTGGCGTTCCATGAGGATCTCCTCAGCCCCCGCCTCGCCGCGCATCGCCACGACGGCCACAGCACCCGGATGACGGGTGTACTGACGCACCACCGGGTCCTGCCCCTTCACGACAACGACATGATCTTCGACCATGTCGACGATACGGCCGCTCCACACGACATCGCTCGCAGCAACCTCGTGAGGGCTCGGCTGATCCGCGATCGCCCGGACCTGGTCGCTCGACAGAAAATGCATGTCGTCTCTCATTCCTTTTCGTCAGAGCGCGAAGAGTAACGTCCCACGTGACGCTTCAACGCAGCTTCAATCAGTCCCGCGAACAGCGGGTGCGGGCGCGTCGGACGACTCTTGAACTCCGGATGCGCCTGCGTTGCAACGTAGTAGGGGTGCACAGCCGAATCAAGCTCGACGAACTCAACAAGCGAGCCATCCGGAGAGGTGCCGGAAATCTTCAGGCCGGCCGCTTCGAGGCGGTCGCGGTAGGCATTGTTGACCTCGTAACGGTGACGGTGCCTCTCGCTCACATCGGTCGTACCGTACACGGTGGCGACAATCGAATTCGGGACGAGGTGTGCGGGGTATGCGCCAAGACGCATCGTGCCACCCATATCGCCACTCCCATCGACGAATTCGTGCTGGTCAGCCATCGTGTGGATGACGGGTTCGGTCGTATCGGGATCCATCTCGGTCGACGAAGCTCCCGGGATGCCGGCGAGGTGACGGGCAGCCTCGATCACCATGCACTGCAGTCCCAGGCACAGGCCCAGGGTCGGGATACGATGCTCGCGCGCCCAGCGCAGCGCACCGAGCTTGCCTTCAATGCCACGAATACCGAATCCACCGGGAACGACGATTGCATCCACACCGGCAAGCTCACGCGCAGCCCCTTCGGGCGTCTCGCACGTATCCGATGCGACCCAACGAATATCGACCCGCGCGTTGTTCGCGAAACCGCCGTGCTTGATGGCCTCAGACACCGACAGATAGGCGTCGTGCAGGTCAATGTACTTTCCGACGAGGGCAACCTCGAGCCGGTGCTTCGGGGAATGAACGCGCTCCAGCAGTTCCTTCCATTCCTTCCAGTCCACGTCGCGGAAGGACAGTCCGAGTCGCTGGACAAGGTAGGCGTCGAGACCCTCGCGATGCAGTGTCAGCGGCACGTTGTAGATCGACGGCACGTCGGCACACTCGATAACGGCGTCGCGGTCAACGTCGCACATAAGTGCAACCTTTGACTTGATCCCTTCGGGCAGCGCGCGATCGGTACGCAGCACCAGCGCGTCCGGCGCGATGCCAATCGACCGCAGCGCACTGACGGAGTGCTGCGTCGGCTTCGTCTTAAGCTCACCAGCTGCAGGCAAGAACGGAATGAGCGACACGTGCACAAAGGCGACGTTCGACCGTCCGAGGTCGTGGCGCACCTGACGGGCTGCCTCGAGGAAGGGCTGCGATTCGATGTCGCCAACCGTGCCGCCAATTTCGGTAATGATGACGTCGGGGCGATTGCCGTTCTCGTCGGGCTGCGCCTGGCGACGCATCACATTCTTAATCTCGTCAGTGATATGCGGAATAACCTGAACGGTATCGCCCAGATACTCGCCGCGGCGTTCCTTAGCGATAACCGTGGAGTACACCTGGCCTGTCGTCGCATTTGCAGCGCCCGACAGGTTCACATCCAAGAAGCGTTCGTAGTGGCCGATATCGAGATCGGTTTCCGCGCCATCCTCCGTCACGAAAACCTCGCCGTGCTGGAAGGGATTCATCGTGCCGGGATCGACATTGATGTAGGGATCGAGCTTCTGCATGACCACATGCAGTCCCCGGGAGCGAAGCAACCTACCCAAGCTGGAGGCGGTCAGGCCCTTGCCCAACGAGGACACAACGCCACCCGTGACAAAAATATGCTTGGTCATGGAATTATCCGCACGAGCCGTGCGCATTGAAGTACTCACCATGGAACTTCAGCCTAACACTCCTGGCATGAATCGGCCCCCGGGATCTGGGCAGATCAGCGGGGGCCGACGAGCAAAATCGCGTCCTGACGCGCTTTACTTGGTGCTCGGGAGGACAGACTGTGCTCCGTTACCCACACCGAAGGCACGGGCACCGGTGGCGGGCGTGGACAGGGCGAGCGCCGTATCGACGGCGGCCAGCGTCGTACCGACCGAATCCACGGTCGTCACGGCGGTGCCGCTCGCGCGCACAGAAGTGATCATCGCGTCACGTGTCGAGGCATCACCCACGAGAACACCGGACGTCGAACCGACGGCCTGGGCCAAACCAACCCAGGCATCGGAGCTGGCGGAAACTGCGGCAGGGCTCGCGCCATTTGCGGCGACGGCCTGGGCGCGCGGTCCGACAGCGACGATAGTGGTAGCGGCGCCGGCCGGATCTTCGTCGATCGTCATGATCGGGGTAGACTCGTCCGTCAGGATCTGCCGCAGCAGGTCAGTCTCGGAACCGGTCGAGGTGAGCACCTGAACGATCGAGTAGCCGACCACGCCATCCGCGCTAGCCGTCTTGGCCGCACCGGAGCTCAGATGTGAGGCGAGCGTCGTCGACAAAGTCGTCCGGTACTGGCTCATGGAGGTGGACTGCCAGTTGTCGCTCAGCGTCACACGGCCGACGACGTTCGCACCGGCGTCGGTGAGCGTCAAACGGAGAGCAGTCACGTCATCGTCCGACGCACCGGGGAGCACGACAAGCGCGACCTTAGCACCGGTCAGCGAACCCGCGAGCGTCGAGGAAGCGAGGGCTTTCAGGCCCGCTGCCTCGGCTTCTGCCTGCGCGCTCAGCTGGGGATCGGTCGCGGTGGAAGTCGACGACGCGTTCACCCCAGCGTGGATACGGCTCTGTAGCGGGCCAGCACCCAGGACGACTCCGACGGCGAGAGCGATGAAGATCCCGATGATCGAGACAACATGATAGCGAAAGTTAATCATTGGGTTCCTCCAGCAGAATGCATCAGCGAGACGAAGAAAGAGGTAATCGGGTGCAACAGGTCATTACCCCACGGGGTCGACCACAGTGCGACGCCCATCAGTCCAAGAGCGACAAGGGCGAGAAGGACGAGGGTCCAGCCGCGAGGACGCGGGCGGAACGTGGCCGCAACTGCCTGCGCGCCAATAAGTCGCGAACCAACCGCAAGCCGAGAGAAAAACGCAGGGGCAACGAGCGCACGTCCAGCGTCCACAAGCTCAGCCTCCCCGTAGGAAACACCGGCGGTGACAACCGCGGTCGCCCCTGAGTGAGCGGCGACAACGAGGGCAGCGTCGAGAGACGTACCAGCCATGGCCACACGCTCGTAGACGATACCCATACGATCGAGTCGCTGGGCACCGGGTGCGAGACCGTCGCCGCCGACCCGCACGATAAAGGAGCGTGCACGGCGAATGGCCTTCTCGCTCATCAAATCCGCGTCACCCACAACGAGATCAAGGGTGAGATGGGCTTTGAGCGCAACGTCCGCTCCCCCATCGACAGCGATGACGAAGGGAGCGGCCTCCGAACGCCACCGGGCGAGCGCGCGACAATCGCTCGCCGCTTCGCTTGCGGCGCTCACCAGCAGAATCGGACGCTTACCGAGGCCATCGATAGAAGGCACTCCCTCACCACGCAGAACGGTCGCACCATCCTTGGCCAGGTAGTCTTCGACAGAACCTTCAAACCCGGCGAATAAAGTGGCCGAGTCGGCGACCTCAACGTCCAGGTCCTGCGCTGACACTGCCCGACCGGTCGCAATGATGCCGCCATCAACGAGGACCTTGCCACCCGTGACGGCGACTTCCTGTCCCTCGCGCAGCGACATGATGTCTTGGCCGAGGTCATCAACGAGCGTAATACCGGCGTCGAGAATGAGGCGCGGACCAAGAGCTGCGGCTCGACCCGTCAGCGAAGGCTGCGCGTTGAGGACCGCGATAGGCACGGCTTCAACCAGCGCAGCTGCGCTTTCCCGGTCCAAGTCCGCGACGTTGATAACGGCGATCTCTCCGCGCTCGAGGCGCGTTGCCAGGTGCTTGGGACGGTCGTCGACGCGTACACGCCCCACCTGGCCCTTCGATTCCTTTGAAAGTGTTTCACTCATCCCTGCGATTGTGACACGGCGGAAGCCAAGACTTGCGAAGCGTGGCGGCGCGCCGCAGCCGAGTGCGGATCCCCACCCATCATGCGCGTCAGTTCGGCTTCGCGCGCCTCCCCACGCACGTCACGAACCTGCGTCGTCCCGTCGTTTTTCTCGATGACGAGATGCTGGTCCCCGAAAGCGGCGACCTGGGCCAAGTGCGTCACGACGATGACCTGGCGCGACGCAGCGAGTCTCTTGAGGCGTGCGCCGACCTCCGTTGCGGTCTGCCCGCCGATGCCCGCATCGATCTCGTCGAAAATAAACGTGGAGGAAGCCTCGGTACGTCCCAGCATCAGCTCGAGGGCGAGCATCACGCGCGAGAGTTCGCCGCCGGAGGCACCCTGACCGAGGGGACGCGCAGGAGCATGCGGGTGCGGCTGCAGGCGGAAGACGACGGTCTCACACCCGTGGGACGTTGGCTTGGTTGGATCGAGGTCAATGTGGAGCGTGGCGTCGGGCATCGACAGGGCATGTAACTCATCGTTGACGCCGCTGGCAAGTTCTGCCGCGAGCGTGGCGCGTGCGGCCGTCAGGCGGGAGCCGCATGCGAGCACATGTTCCTGCGCGGCGCGCAGTTCTTGCTCAACGAGGGCGGGGTCCGAGGCCGGAGCCGATAGCTCGGCGAGCCGAACACGCGCTTCTTCGACCCACGCGAGCAGGCCCTCAACATCGGCCGCTCGGCCGCGCAACGCATCTCTGATGGCAGCCCGACGGGCATGAATCTGCGCCAGGCGCTGCGGATCCGCATCGAGTCGGCTCAGATAGGACGACACGTCATCAGCGAGGGCATCCAACTCGAGCGCCTGGTTGCGTGCGCGGGCGACGAAATCAGCCACGGCCTCGTCGAAGCGCGAGGCCTCGTCCAGCTGCGCGTATGCACTGCGCGCGGACTCCACCGCACCCGCGTAGTCGCCGCGATCATCCCCCTTGAGATAACCGAGAGAAGCCCCCATCAGGGCGCGAAGATCCTCAACGTTCGTCAGGCGCGCAGCCTCTCGCACCAGTTCCTCTTCCTCGCCTGCCTGCGGATCAAGCGCCTCGATCTGATCGATAGCCGCACGCAGATCGTCGATCTCCTCGGCCCGCTCAGACGCGTCGCCACGCAGGGAATCAAGACGATGCTTGATATCAACGGCTGCGCGAAAAGCTGCGCGATACTCCTCCAGGACAGCCCCATGTTCGCTGCCACCAAATTGATCCAACGCACGTCGTTGAGCGGCCTCCCCCGTCAGCCGAATCTGATCCGACTGACCATGGATCGTCACCATCGACCCGACGATATCGGCCAATACGGAAGCAGGAACGGGACGGGAACCAAGGTGTGCACGCGAGCGCCCCGCCGCACGGACCGACCGACCAACAATCAGCTCATCGCCTTCAACGAGACCACCAGCATCCTCCACGCGCGACCCAATATCAGGCGTGATCGAAAAAATGCCATCGACCGACAGACGTTCCGTACCGCTACGCACGAGCGCAGCGTCAGCGCGAGCCCCGAGAAGAAGCTGCAGACTCGACAACACCATCGTTTTACCGGCACCAGTTTCACCGGTCACAACAACGAGCCCAGGGCCAAAGTCGACGTGCGCGTTGGCAATGACACCCAGATTGGAAATATCGAGAGATTCAATCACCGCGCAGCGTCCCTCCATCCACGTACCGGCAAATTGAACTTACGGACGAGACGCGCAGAAAACGGCGTATCGTCCACACGCACCAGCTGCACAGGAGACGATCCCACGCGCGCACGCACGACGCCACCGGCCGGGACAGTCATACGGCGCAGGCCATCACACCACATTTCCGGGGCAGTCCACATATCATCGAGGACCACGATCTCCACACACGCCGACGGGCCAACGACGAGCGGACGCGTGAACAACCCGTGCGCCGCCAACGGGGCGACAACGATTGCTTCCGTATCCGGCCACACGACGGGCCCGCCAGCGGAGAAAGAATAGGCAGTTGAGCCGGTCGGCGTCGATAAAATCATGCCATCGGCGCCGTACGTCGACACTTCCTGTCCATCGACGACGAGGGCAAAATGAACGGGATGAGCCACGTCCGTGTGCATAACGACCGCTTCGTTAAGCGCCCAGTCGTCAGCCTTGGAACCGTCAGGACGCTCCATCGTCACATCCAGGGTCATGCGACGTTCGACCGAAAAATCTCCTTCGGCGATCTTGCGCGCAAGGTCACCGGTCCCCCTATCACCCAGTTCCGTCAAGAAGCCCATGTGGCCAGCGTTGATACCCAGCAGAGGAACGTCCAGGGCACGCGCGCTTGACGCTGCCACCAAAAA
Organism: uncultured Actinomyces sp.; assembly: GCA_900556405.1. GTDB lineage: Bacteria > Actinomycetota > Actinomycetes > Actinomycetales > Actinomycetaceae > Pauljensenia. Next base: position 4,221 of record USPB01000002.1, on the reverse strand, counting down.
TGTTCCGTCACCGCCGATCGACAGAACCATGTCGATGCCGCCCCCAGATGCGTCTTCGACGACCTCGATATCGCGCGCGCTGAGCGCCTCCGCCAAGCTCACGGCACTCGTCATCGCGTTCGGGCGGTGACGATGGCGCACCATCAACACACGGGTCATGAGTGTCCTCCAGCAGGACCAGCAGCGACGGCCGCACGGATGTAATCGGTCAGTTCGCACGGATCGATGGGCTCAGGATAATCGCGCCGCATATGAACGAAGTACTCGACGTTACCGCTCGGGCCGGGAAGCGGCGACGCGGCAATAGCTGCAATGTCGAGACCCAGCTCAATGGCGCATCGCGCAACCTTGTCGACCGTTTCAATGTGATGCTCCGGGTTGCGCACCACTCCCCCGTGCCCGAGCCTCTCTTTCCCGATCTCAAACTGAGGCTTGACCATCAACAGGAAGTCAGCGTGAGGAGCGGCCGCTGCAACCAGCGCGGGGAGCACGAGGGTCAGCGAAATGAACGACATATCCCCCACGACAAGTTCGGGCGCAGGTGCGACCGAGGCAGGATCGAGGGTGCGCACGTTCGTCCGATCGTGAACCTCGACGCGAGGATCGGACTGCAGCTTCCAGGCCAGCTGACCGTAACCCACGTCCACGGCGACGACCGAGGCGGCGCCGCGACGCAGCAAAACATCGGTGAAGCCACCCGTCGAGGCACCCGCATCCAACGCGCGGCGTCCTTCGATCACCGGCGCTTTATCACCGAGCGCGTCAAGGGCTCCTGCGAGCTTGTGCGCGCCGCGCGAGACGTACTCGGGATCATCTGACTCCTCAACGAGGATCGCCTGCGCAGGATCCATCTGACGGGCCGGTTTCAGGACAATCTGACCGTCGAGCTTCACACGGCCGTCCTCGATCATCTGAGCAGCGGCAGATCGCGATTTCGCAAGCCCGCGCCGAACCAGTTCAGAATCAATACGGCGAAGCTTCACGTCTCTCTCCGATCCTCATGACGGACGCGCATCTGTTCGCCAGGGACGGCAACGCCGCTGGGAACATCGGCAGACAAGGCCCGGCGCAAATCGGACTCAATGGCTTCCAGCGTCGCAATTTGCTCCGACGCTGAAAGGCCATCGAACCCGACGAGCCGAGCCTCTGTCTGTTCGCGTAGGGCCATCAGGCCTCGTCGTCCAAATCCGCTGTCGCTTCGAGGAGCTCCTCAAGCTCCTCTTCACCGGGCAGGAAAGCCGGCGTCTGCGCACCTGGCTCCGGCAGGCTGTCCGCGTTCGCGGCGACGTCGAAGAAATCGTCGTCATCCGCGGGCGCCACGGTCGGCTCGGGAGCCGTGACGATACCAGCAGGATCGTCGTTGCCGACAACGGTGATCTCCGGGCACGCCGGCGCGGCCCCTGCGCCGTCTGCGTACTCCCATGCAGCGGCGGCAAGCGCACGGTAAGAGTCAATGCTGATCGTGACGGGCTCGGTCAGCTCGACATCGTCGAGCGTGAGTACGCCGGAGCGAGTGGCCTTGGCGACCTGGGAGACACCGCAGGTCCAGGTCCCGTCGCGATGGTGCTTGGGTGCAGGGTGAGCCTCCAGCAGGCCACGCATGTCGATGGCAAGGTAGCTGGGGCGCTGACCGCGGGGGGCACGGATGACGTCCCTGGCCATGTGGACACCCGTGAGGACGTGCATGGCGGGAACACCTGCGGCTACCGCGCCCATGATGTCGGTCTCGAGGCGGTCGCCCACGGCGAGCGGGTTCTGTGCACCCACGAGCTCGCTTGCACGACGGTAGATACCAGGCTCAGGCTTTCCGCCAGCAGTGGGACGCTTGTGGGTCGCGTGCTGAATCGCACGCACGAGCGCGCCGTTGCCCAGCGCCTGCCCACGCTCAACAGGCAGCGTCGCGTCCAGGTTGGAGGCGTAGAAGGCTGCGCCACGCTCGATTGCGAATGCGCCCTCGGACAGCAGCGCCCAATTCACCTGCTTATCGAGGCCCTGCACGACTGCTGCAGGCTCATCGTCCGCACTCTCAACGAGGACGAAGCCGCGCTCTTCAAGCGCGAGACGCAGGCCCGCGCCACCGATCACGAGAACCTTCGAACCTTCCTCAAGCTCCTCAGCCATGATCGCTGCGATATCCATCGCAGACGTCATCACCATGTCAGGTGTCGCGTCGAAGTCCATGCTGTTGAGCTTCTCCGTCACCTGCGCAGGAGTACGCATCGCATTGTTGGTGACGAACGCGGACACCATACCGAATTCACGCGCCTCGACAACAGACGCAGCAGCATGCTCAATACGCTCGTCCCCCGCCCACGCGGTCCCATCAAGGTCAAGAAGAGCGCAATCATAGTCCTCGGCGAGGGCATTGCCGGTGCCACGCAGCGGCGACCGCTTGCCGTCGACGTCGGCATCCTGGTACAGGGCGACGTCGATGATCTCAGCGTCTTCGGCAACCGCTGGCATCGCTTCAAGGACTTCGCCAGCTTCTTCGTCGCGCCCGAGTTCCGTCAGACGCTGGGCCTTGACTTCCATGAGGCGACGGCGCAGTTCATCGTCAGCTGCGGCAGGAAGCGCAGCGAGGGCATCGTCGACGATCACGAGTCCCACGTCGGACTGTCCGAGATCCGCACGTGCACCGGAGGACACGAGAACCAGCTCAACCTGCTCGGCAAGATCAAGGGACGAGGCATCGGTAGCGTCGATAATCTCAACGGCCTTCTCGGGATGGCCAAGACCGCGCTCGGCATCTGCCTCAACCGCGCGTAGCGATGAATCGCCGCGCATGCGGCGGACCGCGCGGACCTCTCGCAGCGCCTCCTCGTAGCGTCCGGACGCATAAGCGGTCAGAGCGGCTGCCTCGCGGACAACGTCGACGCGGCCAGCACGGGAAACCGCGGCCTGTGCGTGTTGATAGGCAGCCTCCGGATCGAGATCGATCAACTGCCCCGCCATCACGAGGTGACGCGCGACGATGTCGCGGTTAGGACCGGAGAGTGTGGCCAGCGCGCGCGAAGCGTCGCGATCAAGTTCATCGGCGCTGACGCCTGCAGGAATCGTCGGTTCGTTTCCGTTCGGCGACACGTACTCATCCGTGGACGAGTAGCTCTTATAGGAAGCATCCTTTCGGCGATCATCGCGGAAACCGCCGCGGCGATCGTCACGGCGCTGGTAGCCACCACGTCGGTCATCTCGACGCTGGAAACCACCACGATCCCCACGACGATCATCCCGGCCACCAAACTCGCGACGATCATTGTCACGACGCTGGAAGTCACGGCGATCCTCACGGCGATCCTCACGGAAACCACCACGACGATCGTCACGCTGCTGGTAGCCACCACGACGGTCATCTCGACGCTGGAAACCACCACGATCCCCACGGTCCGAACGATCAGACTGGCGATCGCGCCACTGAGGCTCACGCTTCTGGTATCCACCACGGCCGAATTCGCCGCGTCCTCGAGTCTCTTCTGCCATGGTGTCTATCCTCTATTCCTGCGCCACATGACGCTCTTGTGACTGGTGCGCGAAGCGCGTTCAACCACCCAATATTAGACGACGGGTGGTCGCGGGGTGGTGTCAAGGTATTAAAACGAGAGGGACGGCACGCTTTCGCGGCCGTCCCTCTCTCCACGTGTGTTGTGGCGGTGTCCTACTCTCCCACAACCTGGCGGTTGCAGTACCATTGGCGCTGCCGGGCTTAGCTTCCAGGTTCGGAATGGAGGCTGGGCGTTTCCCCGGTGCTATGACCACCACAAGTCTTGGTGTTCAACACTGTTCCCCACCCTTGTGTTTGTGTGGTGGGGTGTGGGTTGATCGTGGTTTGTATAGTGGTTGCGGCTGTTTTACCTGTGGTTTTTGTTCACCCGGTTTGTTGGGTGATTGTTTAGTGTTGGCCCATTAGTACCAGTCGGCTCACGAGCACCTCGCGGTGCTTCCACCTCTGGCCTATCAACCCGCTCGTCTGGCGGGGGCCTCTCACCCCACGGGGGGGCGTGGAAACCTCATCTTGAAGCAGGCTTCCCGCTTAGATGCTTTCAGCGGTTATCCCTTCCGAACGTAGCCAACCAGCCATGCACCTGGCGGTACAACTGGCACACCAGAGGTTCGTCCATCCCGGTCCTCTCGTACTAGGGACGGCCCTTCTCAAGTTTCCTGCGCGCACAGAGGATAGGGACCGAACTGTCTCACGACGTTCTGAACCCAGCTCGCGTACCGCTT
>USPB01000001.1 GCA_900556405.1 uncultured Actinomyces sp. | reverse complement strand
AGCCGGAGGCCGCCAAGGTCGACGTGGACGTTGCCTACGTGGGCTTCGATATTCCTGACGAGTTCGTCGTCGGTTACGGCCTGGACTACGCCGAGAAGTACCGCAACATGCCCTTCGTCGGCACGCTGCAGCCGCACGTCTACACCAACTGAGAACGCCTACCTGTAAGGGATGCCCGTGAACGAGAAGATCAAGAACAAACGCCCCAGCCTGGGGTGGGTGCTGGTTCCGCTCATCGTGCTGCTGGTGGGCGGCTGGTTCCTCTGGCAGACGAACCAACCACGTGCAGTGACGACCTCGGAGGGCCTGGCGCTCATTTCGGGTGACACGGTGGAGCAGGTCGTCCTCAACGAGGGCACCCAGCAGGTGAATCTGACGCTCACGGAGAACTACGTCCACCAGTCCACCGGCGGCGACGACAAGACCGTCGATCTGGGTAAGCGCGTGTACTTCACGTACTCCTACGTGCAGACCAAGGACATCTTGGACACGGTGGCCGACAAGGCTCCCGCCAAGGGGTGGAACGCGGTGCGCCCGCAGTCCGGCGCCCTCGGCGCGATTATTCAGCTGTTGATTCCGCTGCTGGTCCTCATGGGCGCGTTCTACTTCGTGATGCGTTCCATGTCGGGTTCGCGCATGATGGGCGGCTTTACTCAGTCGCGCGCTAAGGAATTCAACCAGGAGCGTCCGGACGTCACGTTCGCGGACGTGGCCGGTGAGGACGAGGCCGTGGAGGAGCTCGAGGAGATCCGCGAGTTCCTGGCCTCCCCGGACAAGTTCCACAAGGTGGGTGCGCGTATCCCGCGCGGCGTCCTGCTGTACGGCCCTCCCGGAACTGGTAAGACCCTCCTCGCCAAGGCCGTCGCCGGCGAGGCGAACGCCCCCTTCTTCTCGATCTCCGGTTCGGAGTTCATGGAGCTGTACGTCGGCGTGGGTGCCTCGCGTGTGCGCGAGCTTTTTGAGCGCGCGAAGAAGAACGCGCCGGCCATCATCTTCGTCGACGAGATCGACGCCGTGGGTCGCCACCGCGGCAGCGGCATCGGCGGCGGTAACGACGAGCGCGAGCAGACGCTCAACCAGCTCCTCGTGGAGATGGACGGCTTCGATGAGCGCGCCAACATCATCCTGATCGCGGCGACCAACCGCCCCGACATCCTCGATCCGGCGCTCCTGCGCCCGGGACGTTTCGACCGTCAGATCGCCGTCGAGGCCCCCGACTTGAAGGGCCGCGAGGCCATCTTGAAGGTCCACGCGCAGGGCAAGCCGCTCACCGCGCAGGTGGACCTGCGTCAGATCGCCAAGCGCACGCCCGGCTTCACGGGCGCGGACCTGGCGAACGTCCTCAACGAGGCTGCGCTGCTCACCGCGCGCTCGAACATGCAGTTCATCGACGAGCGCGCCATCGACGAGGCCATCGACCGCGTGATCGCCGGCCCGCAGAAGCGCACCCGTGTCATGAACGACCACGACAAGGCCGTGACCGCGTACCACGAGGCGGGCCACGCCCTGGCCGCCGCCGCGCTGAACTACACGGATCCGGTCACGAAGGTGACGATCCTGCCGCGCGGCCGCGCGCTGGGCTACACGATGGTCATGCCCACCGAGGACCGCTTCAACAAGACCCGCAACCAGCTCCTCGACGACCTGGTGTACGGCATGGGTGGTCGCGTCGCCGAAGAGATCGTGTTCCGCGATCCGTCGACCGGCCCCGCGAACGACATTCAGCAGGCCACGAAGACTGCCCGCGCGATGGTCACCGACTACGGCATGAGCGACCGCATCGGCATGGTTAAGCTCGGAGACGCCGACACCGAGGCCTTTGGGCACGGGTCTGGCGAGGCTCCGCGTTCCTTCTCCGATGAGACCGCCGCGATCATCGACGAGGAGGTGCGTCGCCTCCTCGACAACGCGATGCGCGAGGCGTGGCGCATCCTGTCGGAAAACCGCGGCGTCCTCGACACGCTGGCATCGCGCCTGCTCGAGGAGGAGACCCTCGACGAGGCGCAGCTGCGCGAGATTTTCCAGGACGTCATCAAGGCTCCCGAGCGTCCCGTGTGGAACTATCAGTCCGACGCGGCCGTTCCGGGCGTGGTCTTGGGCCACCCGGTCGGTATCAAGGCCGAGGACGAGTGGAAGCCCGTTCCCGTGCAGGGAATCGACGTGTCGCCGATTGACGTCACCGGTGCCTCGGGCGTGGAAGAGGAGCAGGAGTGACCTACGATCCCGCAGGCGTCGAGAAGGCGTCGCGCGACCTGCTCGTCGCGATCGGTGAGGACCCCGAGCGCGAGGGCCTGGTCGGCACGCCCGACCGCATGGCGCGCGCGTGGCGCGAGATGTGCAAGGGTCTGACCGAGGACCCGCGTGAGCACCTGCGCACGCAGTTCCACGCGGGCACCGACGAGCTCGTCCTGGTCCGTGACATCACCTTCTTCTCGGTGTGCGAGCATCACCTGCTGCCCTTCTACGGCCGCGCCCACGTGGGCTATATCCCGCGCGGCGGCGTCGTGACGGGCCTGTCCAAGCTGGCTCGCGTCGTCGAAGGCTACGCGCGCCGCCCCCAGGTCCAGGAGCGCCTGACCGCCCAGGTCGCCGACGCGATCGACGAGGTCCTGCACCCTCAGGGCGTCATCGTCGTCATCGAGGCCGAGCACATGTGCATGTCGATGCGCGGCATCTCCAAGCCGGGCTCGTCGACCGTGACCAGCGCGTTGCGCGGCATCATGAGCGACGGGGCGACCCGCGCCGAGATGATGGCCCTCGTCCTGTCTGGGAGCCGATGACATGAGCACCCTGCCCCTGCCCGCCGCCCCGGCCTCGTTCCCGGTCCCGTCCCTGGCGCTGCCGGACGGGCTGGCCCTGCCCGGTGGGCGCACGGCGGTCATGGGCATCCTCAACGTCACCCCCGATTCCTTCTCGGATGGGGGACGCTACGCGGACGTGGCCGCGGCGCTGCGCCACGCGCGCGAGATGGTGGCCGCGGGCGCGGACCTGATCGACGTGGGCGGGGAGTCGACGCGGCCGAATTCGACGCGTATCAGCGCGGACGAGGAGTGGGCGCGCATCGGCGCGGTCGTCGAGGCCTTGGCTGCCGATGGCGTCGTCGTGTCCGTGGATACGCTGCACGCGGCGACGGCCCGCGAGGCCGCGCGCGCCGGTGCGGCGATTATCAACGACGTCAGTGGTGGGCGCTGGGACCCCGAGATGAATGCGGCGGTCGCCGCCTCGGGCTGCGCGTACGTCGTTCAGCACTATCGCGCGCTGCCGGGTATGCCGGGGGAGCACTTCGATTACGGGGAGGACCTCGTGGGCACGCTCGTTGAGCGCGTGGGTTCCCAGGTTCAAGACGCTATTGATGCTGGTGTGACAGCTGATAAAATTGTCATCGACCCGGGCCTCGGCTTCTCGCTGACGGGCGACCAGTGCTGGCAGATCCTGCGCGAACTGCCGCGCTTCCTGGAGGGCGGTTATCCCGTCCTCGTCGGCGCGTCTCGCAAGCGTTTCGTCAAGGCCCTCGGGGGCGACGTGGACGCCGACAGTGCGGCCATCGCCGCCTACTGCGCGGCATCAGGCGCGTGGGCCGTGCGGGTCCACGACGTAGCCGCCACCGTGGCAGCCATCGCCCGAAAGGAGAACGACGTTGACTAACCGACGCGTCATCATCGCCCTCAAAGGACTGGGGGCGATGGCCAATCACGGCGTCTACGACTTCGAGCGCGCCCGCGACCAGCGCTTCAGCGCCGACATCGTCATGTGGGTCGAGACCGCGGGCGCCACCGATGACATCGCCGCCACCGTCTCCTACGCGGATATCGCCGACGAGGCCATGGCGGTCCTCACCGGCACCGCCGTCGACCTGATCGAAACCCTCGCCGAAACCATCGCCGCGCGCGTCATGAGCCACGAGGGCGTCGTCGGCACCGAGGTGACCGTCCACAAGCCCGATGCCCCCATCGACCACCCCTTCGCGGACGTGTCGGTGACCGTGCGCGCGGGTGAGACTGACGCGATGCCCCTATCGCTGTCCCTCAAAGGCATCTACGAGGCCGAGGACGGATCCGTCCTCACCGGCGAGATCGAGGCCTACGGCCGCGCTCAGGCGCCCAGCCCCGCGCAGCAGGAACACCGCGAGGCGCTCCCGTCGCGCCGCGCCGCGCACGCCGCCGAGCGCGAGGAGGACACCTCCCGTCCGGCGCACCTGCGCTCGCGTCGCGTGGTCCTGGCGATCGGCGGCAACCTCGGGGACGTGCCCGTCACGCTCATGCACACGGTCGAGGCCCTGTCCTATATGGAGGGCTTCCAGATCGAGGACGTCTCGCCGATCATGCGCACGAAGCCCGTGCTCGCGCCCGGACAGGCACCCCAGCCCGACTACTGGAACGCCGTCGTCGTCGGCTCCGCGATCGCGAGCCCCGACGAGCTCTTCGCTCAGACCAGCCGCATCGAGCGCGAGCTGGGGCGCGAACGCCACGAGCGCTGGGGCGCGCGCACCGTCGACATCGACATCATTCAGATCGAGGGCCTGGCCTCCGCCGACCCGGTCCTCACCCTGCCGCACCCGCGCGCCAAGGACCGCGCCTTCGTGCTGGCTCCCTGGCTCCTGTGCGACCCTGACGCCATCCTCGAGGGCGTGGGACGCGTGTCCGACCTGCTGGCCCACACCCCCGACCGCGAGGGCATCATCGACGCCGTCGACGACTGGCTCGAAGATCCGGCGGCCGTCATGGCCGACTCGGACCAGCTCCTGGCCCAGCGCGCCGAGCAGGCCAGCGCCGACATGCGTGAGCTCATCGAGGCCCTGACCGGCGAAATCAGCCAGGTCGACAACCTCGTGACCCGCCCGGGTGTGCCCGCGGCCGACGCCCCCTTCTCCGGCGCGATCGAAGCCTCGGTCCCGCCCGCGCCGACGCCTGCGCCCGCGCCTCACAGTGCGTCGGCTCCCGCAGGTGCGCCGTCGCCCGAGGCCGCGGCCTCGCACGCGGCGTGGTCCCCCGAGGCGGTGCCTGCGCCCGCGGCCGTGCCTGCGCCCGAGGTGACACCCGCTCCGGAGGAGGCGAGCAGCGAGGAAGCGGTTGCGCTCGACGCCGTGCCCCTCCCGCAGTCGCAGACCCCCGCCCAGCGCGCGGCCGAGCAGGCGGCAGACCCCGCCCGATCCGCCGCCAGCACATCGCGCTTCGCCCCCGCCGACGAGGAGGCAGCGGCCGCTCAGGCACCCGTTGCTCCCGTCGAGCAGTCGGCGCCCGCCCAGGACAACGCGCCCGCCCAGGACAACGCGCCCGCCCAGGAGGCTCCGCCCCAGCGCGAACGCCGTCACCGCGCAGATCGCGCCTCGTCGCGACCCTCCTGGCACCCGGTCTCCTCCGTGCCCGCCGATTCCGCGGCCGGGCGCATGACCCGCAAGATCGGCACGGGCACCTACAAGCCGAGCGGCACCGAAAAGCCCCGCTGGGTCCCCGTCTTTGAACCCAAGCGGGAGGACACGCGTTCGGCGATCGCGCTGCCGGACTGGAACTTCTCCGTCAGCTCCGCACACGACGTGCGCGTCGTTGACGACCGCTCCGGCCTCGGCCACGACGACGAGCCCCCCAAGGCCACCGTCCACGCTGATGGGCGCTCGACGATCCTCGCCCCCGGGCTGCCCGACAACACTCCCGTCGGCCCGATCCCCGAGGACGAGGCCACACAGACCGGCATCCTGCGTCGCGTTGTCGTGCGGCCCACGATGACCGGAGCGATCCCGATCGTCAAGAGGCGCTAATGAAACCCGTGTCGATCCTGTGGGTGGTGGCGGTGGGCTTCGTGGCCGCCGGCCTGAGCTTCCTCGGCTTCCTCGCGCACATGCGCCAGGGCGGCACCCCGATGATCGTCACCCCTGGACCCGCGGTCATCTTTGCGATTGCCACGGCCTGCCTCATCTGGTCCGGCCTGGCGGTGCGCCGCCTGCGCGCGGGCAAGGACACGTGGATCGACGCGATCGGGGCGATGCGCGTCGCAGTCTTCGCGCGCACGAGCGCCCTCGTCGGCTCCGGCCTGACCGGAATTCTCATCGGCGTCATGGCCGTGTCTCTCATGCAGCTCGAAGCACCCGTGATGCTGGCCAACGCGATCGGGTCGGGCCTGTCCGGACTCGTCGGCATGGTCTGGACGATCATCGCGGTCGTTATCGAACGCTGGTGCGTCATCAACCCCGACGACGAGGGATCGACGTCCTCCAAGCGCAGCGCGGCCGCCTGATCGCTCGTTCGGCACAGCGCGTCGGGGCGGCCGCCTCGTGTGAAAGTCGCCCCCGTCCCGAGCGTTAGCCGCGCCCCGCGCCCCGCGCCCGGTATCGTGGATGCGTGGCTGACCAGCGTAAGAATTCCCCCAGGCGACCCACCTCCAGGCGTAGCGCGCCGGGAGGTGCTACTGGTCGCGTCGGCGATCGCGCGTCCCGCGCGGCAGCTGGTAGCCGCGTTTCCGCTGCTCGTCCGGCCGCCTCGAAGGCCTCCGCATCCGCGAAGCGGGGGAGTGCTTCCCCGGCGGGTCGCCCCGGTGCGGCGAAGGCACCCCGTCAGAAGAAGGCGTCGGGCGGTGGCCGTCCGCCCGTCAACCTGTGGCCGCGGCGCATCATCACGGGCCTCGGGCTGATCCTCATCCTCGCGCTTCTCGTGTGGGGCATCGTCGCTGGGATCCGCGCGATCATCGGAGCCGTGAGCGCCGATCCCGCCTCGCAGTCCAGCCCCCAATCCGCCGTTCAGTCAGGCGCGGTGGACGCGTCCGGCTACACCCTCAAGGGCGGCCAGGAGGCCACGGCCGACGGCCTGCTCACCGACGGCACGACAATCGATATTCCCACCTGCCTGGATCGCGACATCACGGCCACGGCGAAGGCATCCGCGACCTCGTCGGGGTCGGCGATGCCCGTGACTCTCACGCTCGAAAACCGCGGTTCGGTCGCCTGCGCGACGTCCCTGTCCCGCTTCGGGCTGCAGATTTCGACGGGTGACTTGCAGGTCTACAACTCGGCGAAGTGCGGTGAGGACCAACAGTCGTCGACGACCCTGCTGCTGCGCCCGGGCGCCACGTGGACCGGCGCCCTGCGCTGGGATGGCTACGTGTACACAAACGGCTGCACGACCCCGGCCGGTGGGGCGAGCGCCGCGTCTGCGGGGACGTACAAGGTCGCGGTCACGATGGGTACGCGCGAGGTCGGCTCGACCGTCGTCGACGTGACTCCCGTGCCCGCCCCGCAGTCGGGAGCCCAATCCGGCCCGCAGTCGGGAACCCAGTCGGGCCGCTAGGGTCTACCAGCCGACGAGGCCGGAACTGACGGCCTGCGCCTGGTGCGCCAGGTTCTCGGTGATGAGCTTGGCGCGGTAGGGGCCGATGCCCTCGATGGCTTCCAGCTCCTCGGTGGTGGCGGCGCGCAGTGCCGGCAGCGTCGTGATGTGCGCGGACACCTCCTTGATGGCGCTCCACGACAGGTGGGGGACCAGGGAGAGGGCGCGCACGCCGCGCGGCGTGATCTCGCGGTCCAGGTCCGCGACCTCGTACACGTCCAGCCCGAGGATGTTCGCGATCGCGGTGAGGTCCACGATGCGCTCGGACCCCAGGGAGGATAGTTCGGCCTCGACGCGGGCGACGTCGTCGGGGTCGCGGATGTAGTCGCGCATGACGAGGGCCCGCTCGGACGCGGAGCCGCGCACGAGGTCCTCGACTTGCAGGGCCAGCAGGCGCCCCTCGGAGCCGAGCTCCTCCAGGTATTCCGTGATTTCGGAGGTGATGCGCCGGATCATCTCCATGCGCTGCATGACGGTGGCGACGTCGCGCACGGTCGCGCTGTCGCGCATCTCGAGGATGGTGAGGGTCTGCAGGACCTCGTCGAGGCGCTGACTGTAGCGGTCAAGCGTATCCACCGCCAGGTTGGCGCGCGAGAGCAGGGCCTCGGGCTCCTCCACCAGGCGATGCTCGGTGCCCACGTAGATGGAAATCATGCGCATCGACGCTGACAGGGACAGGACCGGCAGGTGGGTCTGACGGGCGGTGCGCTGCGCGGTGCGGTGGCGCATGCCGGACTCGTCGGTGGGAATCGTGGGGTCCGGGAAGAGCTGCACGTTGGCCTTGCGGATGCGCCACAGGTCGGGATCGATGATGACGGCACCGTCCATCTTGCACAACTCACGCAGGCGCGCGGCCGTGAAAGCGACGTCGAGGTCGAAGCCGCCCGAGCAGATGGCTTGGACTTCGGGGGTGTATCCCAGGACGATGAGGGCGCCCGTGTGGGAGCGCTGGATTCGTTCCAGTCCCTCTCGCAATGGCGTACCGGGCGCGACTGCGCGCAGTGCCTCGCGAAGGATCGCTGCATCGGACGTCAATGTGGTTTCCTCCCAGACGAGTAGGTGTGATACCTATTATTGCGAGTCTGCCGGGAAAGCGACACGAATAGCCGTCGCCAGATCCGACACAGTAAAGACGGTGATGCCGTCGACGCCGGCGAGATCCTCGCTGCCCTGAGCGGGAACGATCGCCGAGGAGAAGCCCAGGCGTGCGGCCTCGGCGAGGCGACGTTGAGTGCCCGTGCACGCCCGGACCTCGCCCGTCAGGGAGATCTCTCCGACCGCCACGAGGTCGGCGCGAGGGGGAACGCCCTTGAGCGAGGACACGATCGAGATGGCCATCGCGAGGTCGATCGCCGGCTCAACCGTGCGGGCCCCGCCGACCGTGGAGACGTAGACGTCCGCCCCCGACGTGTCTGCGCCGATGCGGGCCTGGAGGACCGCCAGGATCATGGCGACGCGCGCGTGGTCCACGCCCGACGTGGTGCGCCGCGGCGAGCCGCCCGAGGAGGGGGCGACGAGCGACTGGATCTCCGTGGGCAGCGGGCGGCGCCCCTCCAGAGAGACGGCCGCGCACGTGCCGGGCACGCCGCGCGTCGTGCGCGACAGGAACAGGCCGGAGGGGTCGGCGAGGCCGTAGATCCCCGAGTCGGTCAGCTCGAAGCAGCCCACCTCGTCGGTGGGACCGTAACGGTTTTTCACCGCGCGCAGCAGGCGCAGGCGCGAATGGCGGTCGCCCTCAAACTGGCAGACGACGTCCACGAGGTGCTCGAGCACGCGCGGGCCCGCGATACCGCCGTCCTTCGTCACGTGGCCGACGAGCAGGGTGGGCAGGTCGGACTCCTTGGCGACACGGATGAGGGATGCCGCGACCGCGCGCACCTGCGCGACCCCGCCCGCCCCGCCCTCGACCTGGGAGGAGGAGATGGTCTGCACGGAGTCGACGATCAGCAGGGAGGGGGAGACCTCCTGGACGTGCCCGAGGACGACGCCGAGTTCCGTCTCATCCGCGATGAGGAGGTTCGGCTCGAGCGCGCCGATGCGCTCCGCGCGCCCGCGCACCTGCGCCGCCGACTCCTCGCCCGTCACGTAGAGGACGGGGCCGCGCCCGCCCGCCGCGGCCGTGCGCGCGGCCTTCGCAGCGACGTCCAGGAGCAGCGTCGACTTGCCCACGCCGGGCTCGCCTGCCAGGAGAATCACTGCTCCGGGCACGATCCCGCCGCCCAGGACCCGGTCCAGCTCGCCCACGCCCGTCGACCGCGACGAAGCCCGCTCCCCGTCGACCTCGCCGATAGGCAGCGCGGGACGCCGCGGGGTGGTGGCGGTGGTGCGCGCGCCCCCCGTGACCTCGCCGGCCTGGTCAACCGTGCCCCACGCCCCGCACTCGCGGCACTGGCCCACCCACTTGGGGGAGGTCCACCCGCAGTCGGAGCAGCGGTACGTGATCTTCTCTTTCGCCATGCACTCACCGTAACCCGACCCACCCTCATCTGCGGTTCGCGCGCGCGAAGAAGGCCGCAGGTGTGCGGGCCGAGGGGCGCAACGACGTGCGTCGAGCGCGTAGGGACCGTGCGCGTAGGACCCGTGAACGGAAAGGGCCGTCCCCGGCCTCGTCGAACGAGAACGAGCATCCAAATACGTGACTGTGGTCAGGTTCTCGCGCGCCCGGGAAGCGCGGGAACGCCGCGCGAACGAGCCGCCACGCGCGTGCGCTTATTCGGTACCTGTTGTTGTCTCGGGCGTTTATCCATAGGGTTGGTCGATGTGTATCCTTGGAATGGCTCACCATGGCCACACGGATACAGATACCGCCCCACAACAGTGCGCACATGAAGACTGAGGAAGCGACATGAACAAGGCGCGTCAATCGCGAAACACCTGGTCGAAGCGGATGCCCGCAATCGCCGTCCTGCTGGTGTCAGCGATGCTGTGCGTTCTCGCCGTGGTCTACCGCGGCGTCGAGGTCACCCAGGTCAGCGTCGATGACGGCGGTATCTGGGTGACGAACCAGGATCGCAAGCTCCTGGGCCACCTCAACTATGACGCGCTCATGCTCGACGGCACGGTGTCTGTCAAGTCAGCGTCCTTCGACATCGGGCAGGCCGGCGGCGACGTGACGCTGGGGGAAACAGTGGGCCGTACGGTAACCCCCGTGCGCTCCACGTCCTTCTCGCTGGGCCAGGCGATCACGCTGCCCGACAACGCGGTCCAGGTCCAGGGCGGGTCCGTGTTGGCCGTCCTCGACCCCAACGAGGGCCTGCTGTGGGTTGGTGACGCCAACGAACCGGCTTCCATGTCGCTCGTGCGCGAGGATGCAATCGCGAACGACCTGAGCGACGGGGTCGTCACGGTGTCGGTCGCGGGGACGGTCTTCGCATATTCTCCCGGGTCCTCCAAGCTGGTCACGCTCACGCGAGAAGGCCAGGCTTGGCGCGCAAAGACCACGGAGATCAAGGATTTCACTCCGGCCGGAACACCGACGATCACCGCGGTCGGTGACAAGCCCGTCATCTACGACCAGGCCGGTAACAAGCTGGTGTTGCCCGGTGGCAAGGTACGCGACCTCGCCGAGGAGCACGTGACCGGCGCGGTCCTGCAGGCGCCCGGCGACGATGCGTCCTCCGTCCTGCTGGCCACCGATGCCGAGCTCGTGGCTGTCTCCCTGAACGGCAAGTCGGTGGACCGTCAGCCGGCCTCGGACGGCGGTCAGAAGGGCACGCCCGCACCCCCGGTTTTCCACGGCGGCTGCTCCTACGGTGCGTGGGCGGGTTCGGGCGCCTTCGTGCGCACCTGCACGGATTCGACGCGCAACCAGGCGCAGATGGTGCCCACGCTCGCCGAGGCCACGTCCGCCGTTTTCCGGACGAACCGCACGCGCATCGTCCTCAATGATGTGTCGACGGGCACGCTGTGGCTGCCGGACAAGAACATGGTTGTCGTCGACAACTGGGATCAGATCCCCACCGAGGAGCAGGAGGAAGAAGATACTCCGACTCCTGATGATCGCGAGCAGGTCTCCGAGCCGGAGCACAACGATAAGAACACTCCGCCCGAGGCCGTCGACGATGACTTCGGCATCCGTCCGGGTCGTTCGACGCTCCTGCCGGTCCTCGACAACGACTCGGATGATGACGGCGACGTGCTGACGGCGCGCGCCCTGACGAACCCGGAGTTCGGGACGGTCGTGCGCACGAGGGGCGGGCGCGCCCTACAGATCACGGACATTCCGGAGTCTCTGACGAGCGGGTCGACGTCTTTCACGTACGAGGCCTCGGACGGCCTCGCGGGTGCGACGGCGACGGTGAATGTGACGATTCATCCGTGGAGCCAGAACGAGGGTCCGCGTCAGCTCAAGCACCCGGTTGTCAAGGTTGGCGCGAACGCGCAGGTGGAGTACAACCTGTTGTCGGACTGGATTGATCCCGATGGAGACCAGTTCTACCTGAAGTCGGCGACGGCTCCCGACGGCATGGCCGTGCAGTTCTCTGAGGACGGGACAGTTCAGATCCGCGACCTGGGTTCCGGCGCGGGCGTCAAGGCGATCGCCGTCACCATGTCAGATGGGCACGCGGAGACCACGGGCGAGCTGCAGGTGAGCGTGCAGGAGAGCGGCAACGTGCCGCCCATCGCGCGCGCGGACTTTTACGTGGCACGCGTGGGCGAACCGCTGACGATCGACCCGGTCGAGAATGACACGGATCCCAATGGCGATACGCTGAATCTCGTTGCGGCGGGCACACCCCCGGCGGGTACGTCTGTGAGCGCCGACCTGTCGCGCGGCACGCTGACGTTCACGGGGTCGGTTCCGGGCTCCTTCCAGTTCACCTACACGATCTCTGACGGACCGTCAACGACTGTGGGAGTCATCCGCGTCGACGTGGTCGCCGACGATACGAATGCGGTGCCGATCGCCGAGGATGACCTGGCGGTGTTGCCCAGCGGTGGCGCTTCGCTGATTGCGCCGCTGGCGAATGACACGGATCCTTCGGGTGGTGTGCTCGTCGTCCAGTCGATTGATGTGCCTGCGAACTCGGGCCTCGAGGTAACCCTCATTGAGCGTCACTTGCTGCGCATTACGGCACCTGCGGGCTTGAGCGACGTCACCGCGTTTACATACACGGTGTCCAACGGCGCGGGTTCCGCGACCGCTCAGGTGAGCGTCATCCCGACGGAGGCCCAGAGCGAGGAAACGCCGCCCGAGGCGAATCCTGATACCGCCAAGGTGCGCGCGGGCGACATTGGTTCGGTTGCTGTCCTGTCGAATGACCGGTCGCCGATCGGTCTGTCGCTCAACGTTGACCCGAGCGTGCAGGTCATGTCGGGTGGCGAGCTGGGTACGGTCTTCGTGACTGGCAACCAGGTGCGCTTGGCTGCGGGTACCGAGCCCGGCGTCGTGCGCGTGGCATACACGGTCGTTGATTCGGTGGGTAACCGCGCGACGTCGACTGTGACGTTCGAGGTCGTGGCGGCTTCCGACGCGAACAGTGCCCCCGTTCCCAAGGCGCTGAGCGCGTGGGCCGTTCAGGGCCAGATGACGCGCATCCCCGTGCCGCTCACCGGCATCGACCCGGACGGCGACTCGGTCGCTCTGGTCGGCATTGACCAGCCGCCCGCCAAGGGCAGCGTCGTGCTGGGGACGGAGTGGCTGGAGTACACGCCCTCCGACGACGCGACCGGTACGGACACGTTCTCCTACATTGTCGAGGACCGCCTCGGCGTGCAGGGGCGCGCCCGTGTGCGCGTTGGTATTGCGCCCCCGGGATCACAGAACCACAACCCGACGGCCGTGCCTGACTCGGTGACGATTCGACCGGGACGCGAGGTGAGTGTCAACGTCCTGAGCAACGACTTGGACGCGGATGGTGACGCCCTGTCGGTCGATACGGACCCGGCGACTGTGTCGGTGTCGGATCCCGCGGCTACCGTCACCGTGGCGCAGGATGCGGTGACGGTCAAGGCTCCCGCAGCCGATGGCGTGTTCGTCGTTGCCTACCAGATTCAGGATGGACGAGGCGGACGCGCGCAAGGGCAGTTGACGGTGACGGTGGATGCTGATGCGCCGCTGCGCGCCCCGATTGCCCGCGACGACGTCGTGTCTGTCGCGGACCTACCCGCCGATTCGAAGCCCGTGAGCGTTCCCGTCCTCGTCAATGACGAGGATCCGGATGGGACGACGGCTGCGCTGACGGTGTCGGCGCAGGGCTCGGGTGTGAGCGTGTCGGGGCAGAACCTGTCAATTTCCCCGGATGCGCGTCGTCGTCTCGTCGTCTACACGGTGACGGATCCCGACGGCCTGAGCGCGAGCGCGGTCGTGACCGTTCCGGGTACCGACCTGCTGGCCCCGCGCCTGGATATGACGCGTATTCCGGTGGCGATCCGCGCGGGTTCGTCGGTGACCCTTGATATCGGCGACTACGTGCTCGTGCGCGATCATTCGCGTTCCCCGATCATTACGGACGCGGCCTCGGTGAAGTTCAACGGCGGCCTGGATTCGGTGTCCCTGCAGGACCCGACGCACCTCGTGGTGAGCGCTCCCGACACGGCGTCGGGCAAGGCGTCATTGTCTTTCACGGTGCGTGACGGCGCGTCGGACGATGCCTCGGCCCTGTCCTCGACGCTGACGATCCCGGTGACGATCCAGCCGGCCAGGAACCTACCGCCGCGTCTGACCCCGACCCCGATCCTCGTGGGACAAGGCGAGGCCGTGACGGTGGATCTCACGCAGATGGTGGACGACCCGGACGACCAGGCGAAGGGCTCCTTCACGTACGCCGTGGTCAAGGCCCCCGGTGGCGTCGACGTGTCCCTGGACGGCTTCAATCTGACGGTGACCGGCAAGAAGGACCAGCCGAAGGGTCCGGTCGGCGCGATCACGGTCAGCGTCGATGATGGGTCGGGCGCGGTCAATGCCGATATTCCGGTGACGATCGTGAAGTCCTCGAAACCCCTCGTGACGACGACGGACGCGCGCATCAAGGTCAACGCTGGTCAGACTGCGAACGTGAATCTGGCGGAGTACACGACGAACCCGTTTACGGAGCCGCTCGTCGTCCTCGACGCGTCTGTTCACGTGGGGCAGGGAACAGCCTCCGGAGACGGGAATGTTCTGTCGGTGACGCCCAAGGCGGGCTTCCATGGCGACATGATCGTCGTGTACCGCGTCATGGACGCGACGAATGACCCCGATCGCATCGTGCAGGGCCGCGTTATCGTCAAGGTCCTGGACCGCCCCGACCCGCCGGAGAACGTGTCGGTGACCCCGATGGGTGCGGGAACGGCGTTCGTGAGTTTCCAGCCGGGCGCCGCGAATGGCGGCACGATTTCGGGCTACACGATCACCGATAGGAATAGCGGTCGGACCTTCACGACGCGCGATCCGGGCGTCCAGGTCACGGGCCTGGAGAACGGCGTGAAGCACTCCTTCACGGTCGTCGCGCACAACGAGGCCGGGGATTCGGATCCGTCGACGGCATCGGCCGAGGTGCTGATCGACGCGGCACCCGAGCAGATGGCGGCGCCCACGGTTGTGGGTGTCGATGGTGCCCTCGATATCTCGTGGGTGAAGCCGGGCAACTCGGGGTCTGCGATCCACACGTACATGGTGTTCGTTAATTTGCCGTCGGGTGGCCAGCCGATCTCGCAGTCGGTGTCGGGCTCTGAGAACTCGATCCGGATCGGCGGATTGAAGAACGGTGAGCTGTACTCGGTGTCCGTTCAGGCGCTGAACAATGCGGAGACGCCGTCGCCGCCGTCTTCGCCGACGGCGAGCTACCCGCACGGCGCCCCCGATCCGGCGAGTAACGTGTCGGCAGTGCCGGTGGGTGCGGGTTCGGACCCGAACCGCGCGACGGTTGAGGTCTCGTGGTCGCTGGGCAATTCCAATGGTCGAGGCTGGGGTCCCACCACGGTCACGGCTGGTGGCGTGACCGAAACGGCTGGGCCGGGTCAGACGTCTGTGACGCTGTCGGGCGTGCAGACCGGTCGCGGGGTACCGGTGTCGGTCGTGCTGACGAACTCGGACGGCGACCAGGCGGGCGCCGGTTACGCGCAGGTTTCGATTGCGACGACCCCCGCGCCGATTTCTGCCCCGACCCTGTCGGGAACGAACACGCCGGGTGAGCTGAGGGTGAGCGGGCTGTCGATTGCGACGGGCCGAGGCTTCGATGCCTCCGACCTGACGTTGCGCTACTCTTCCAGCGAGAATGGGTGCGGCAGCGGCCAGCCGATTAGTGATGGCATGATCGTGCCCTCCAACGGGTGGGCGCCAACGACGTACTACTTCTGCCAGACGGGCATCGGTTTGAATAACACGCTGGCTGTCTCTCCCGTCGTTGCGGCGACGGGTACGGCGACGGGTGCGCCCTCGGAGGTGGGCGTGAGAATCACGAACGTCAATTCGACGAGCCTGACGGTCCAGTGGGACCCGGTGGGCGCGAATCCGGCCGTGAGTGAGATTCGCGTGTCCCTGGGCGGTCAGACGAAGACCGTGCCCGGTAACGCCACTGAGGTGACGTTCTCGGATCTGGCGCAGGGGACGCACTACCAGGCGAGTGTCACGGCTGTGAACGCGGTGGCGCCCAAGACGATGAGCCAGCATCCGGACTCCGTGACGAAGCTCGACGTGAGCGCTCAGTGGGTGCAAACCTGCCGCGGTGACGAGCGCGGGTTCAACCCGGCCTCGTGCCACACGTTCACGCTGAGCGCGCCGGGATGGTCGGGTTCATCGGTCCCGTTCGTGTGCCCCGTGCGCAACGACCGCACGAACGGCACGGAGTGGGTGCGTGTGGATGGCGCGGGCCCGATCTGGACGCGCCTGACCACCCAGGCAGACAGCGAGGATGCCTTCAAGCAAGGGTCCTACCTGACCGGCGAATGCCGTCCGGAGTGATGATCGCGTGAAGAAACTACGTCGACTTCTCAACGGCGCGTGGCGTGCCCTGGGCGAACGCGTGCGGGCCCTGCCCGGTTACGACGCGGCGGCTCGTTGGCTGGGCGCGCTCACGCCGGTCGGGTGGGCGGTGATCGCGGTCACGGCCGCGGGTGGCATCGCTGCGGCGGCCTTCGGCTGGCTGGAGGGCTTTATCGTTGCCGTGATGGGCCTGGTGGCCCTCGTGGTCGCGGTCGCCTCGGTCGCGTCCCCGTCGCCGCTGTCGGTGTCCTTGCGCATGAAGAATGATCGCATCGTTGCCGGTCAGGTGGCGGTGGGGCGCATCCGCGTGGTGAACGGGTCCGGGCATCGCTCGGGTTCGACGATCGTGGAGGTCACGATCGGACGAGGCAGTGGCGAGTTCCTGGTGCCTCCGATCAGCGCGAACAGCACGTGGAACGAGGCATTTTCGGTGATGACGAAGCGCCGCGGCGTGATCAACGTGGGCCCGGCGCGCACCGTGCGTATGGATGGCCTGGGCCTGCTGCGCCGCGTGCGCTCGTGGGACGAGCCGATCCTGGTGCACGTGCATCCGCCGACGGTGCGCTTCTCGTTTGACGCGACGGGTATGCAGATGGATGTCGAAGGCGTGGCCAGCGAGAAGCTGACCAGTTCGGACGTGTCCTTCCACGCACTGCGTGATTATGAGCCGGGCGACGACCGGCGCGCGGTGCACTGGCCTTCGACGGCGCGCCTGGGCCGCCTGATCGTACGCCAGTTCGAGGAGACTCACCGTTCCCACCACATGGTGCTCCTCGACACGCGCATGGACGCGTGGGATCGGCGTTCCTTCGAGACAGCCGTGTCGGTCGCGGCGTCGCTGGCGATCGCAGGGTCGGGTGAGGCGCGCACGCTGTCAATGCACACCGCCGACGAGTGGATTCCGACGGGTACGCCCGTGGCGATGCTGGATGCGCTGTCCGAGATGGAGACCTCGACGCGTCCCGACTTCGCGGGCATCGTCCGTCGCTGCATCATGGAGCGTGGCGGGATTTCGGTCCTGTCGATCGTGGTGAGTGAGTCCGTGGATGACGAGGAAGCGGCCCGCCTGGCGAATATCGCGCCAGTCGACGTGGTCGTGTCCGTCATTCGCGTGGTCCCGGGACGGGCGAGGCGCCGACGCAAGATCACACGTGGCGTCATCATCGATTGCCCCTCCCTGGAGGACCTGCCGATGCTCGTGTCGCGGGGGGTGAACGCGTGAGTACGCCTACCCGCACCCCTTCTCGTCAGGCCGCGCCGCCGCGTCGAACGCGTCGGTCGACTGCCCAGGAAACCACCATGGGTGGCTCGGTGCACCGCGCCGCCATGCCCGCGTGGTCCCTCCTGATTCTTGCCGTTCTGTTCGCTGGCCCGGTGGTACAGTTCGAGTCCGTCTTTGGTGGCGGTCAGGGTCTGATAGCAGCGCTCGCAGGCGTCGCGACCGGCCTCGCTCTCGCGTGGGTGGCGTCGAAGTGGCGCTGGGACCTGCTGTCGATCGTGGCTTCCGTCGTCGCGGCTCACTTCCTGTTGGGCGGGGCGGCAGCCCTGCGAGACACGACCCGGTGGGTCGTGGTTCCCACGTCGCGCACTCTCCAGACGCTGGTGATCGGTTCGGTCGAGGCCTGGAAGGATCTTCTGACGCTGACGCCTCCTGCCGGTTCCTATGTTGGTCCGGCGATGGTCCCGTGGATGACGTGCCTCGTGTGCTCGGTTGCTGCGGGGGTCGTCACGGTACGCTATGGGCGTCCCATGTGGGGGTCCCTGCCGCTGATTCTCGCCGGAGTGATTGCGATCGTGTGGGGGCCCACGCACGAGGCGCCCTCGTCCCTCTTCGTTATTGCGTGGTGGGTTGGCCTCATCGTGTGGTGGGCGTGGGCGTCGGCGATTGGCCGTGCCCGCATGGGTGCCGACATCGTGATCGGCATGTCCGCGTCGTCGACCACTGCATCCACGACGATGGGTGGCTCGTCGCGTCAGGTCGTGCACGTGTGGTGGCGCGTGGGCATGGGTGCCCTGATGGTGGGCGTGATGGTCGCGGCCGCCCTCCCCGCGGCATCCCTGCTGGGCCCCACGGCCTCGGACCGCGTTGTGGGCCGTGACGTCGTCGAACCGCCCGTGGATGCGCGCGAGTATCCCTCTCCGCTGTCCAGTTACCGCCACTACAACAAGGATCTGGAGAACGAATCCCTGATCCGCGTGTCCAATCTGCCCAAGGGGGCGCGCGTGCGCCTGGGCGCGATGGAGGTGTACGACGGAACGACGTTCGGCATGGGTGTGACGAACAACGCTGATGGTACCGCTGGGTACCGCCGCGTCGGGTCCACGATCCCGGGACGCAGCGCAGAAACGGCGGGAGAGCAGGCCTCGGTGTCTACCTCGCAGCTCTTGGGCCCGTGGGTGCCGACGTTTGGCGAGGTATCGGTGCTGCGTTTTGAGCCTTCCGACCCGGGCGCTGCCGAGCAGCAGAAGGGCTTGAACTACGACCTGTGGGCGGAGACCGCCCTGACGACGGGGCCGACGGGCCAGTTCAACTATTCGCTGAGCACGACGATGCCGCGCGATCACGAGGATTCGGAGTTCGCCAGCGTGGATGCGGCCCGCTACACGGGCACGGACACAAATGTGCCCAAGGACGTGGATTCCCTGGCGGCCGAGCACACGACGAGCGCGCGCTCGGACCTGGAGAAGGCCCGCGCGATCGAGAGCTACCTGCACACGGACGGCTTTTACTCGAACGACGACACGATTAACTCGCGCCCCGGTTCCTCCCAGGATCGTATTGAGCGCATGATCAGCGCCGAGGCGCTGGTGGGCGACGACGAGCAGTACGCGACGCTCATGGCGCTCATGCTGCACTCGCAGGGGATTAACGCCCGCGTCGTCATGGGTGCCTACCGTGAGGGGACGTCGGGCGGCGTCGACCTGACGGGCTCGGACATGCACGCGTGGGTCGAGGTCGAGTTCCCCGGCGTGGGCTGGGCGACCTTCGACCCGACGCCTCCGCGCGATCAGCAGCCCACGACGCAGGTGAACAAGCCGAAGTCTGTGCCCAAGCCGCAGGTTTTGCAGCCGCCGGAGCCCCCGGAACAGCCGGTCGAGCTGCCTCCGGCCACCCGCGACCAGGCGACGGACCCGCACGATCCGAACGGCCTGCACATCCCGTGGATGGCTATCGGGACGGTGTCCGCGTTCCTGTTCCTGCTGGTCGGTCCGGTTCTGGCGGTGCTGCTCGCGAAGTCTCGCCGCCGCAAGGCCCGCCGCGGTGCGCAGGCCGCCGAGTCGGTGCGCGGTTCGTGGGATGAGCTGGTGGATACGGCGATCGATTCGGGCCTCGTGGTGGAGCCGCACCTGACCCGTCAGGAGGTCGCGTGGGCGTTGGCTTCGCAGTGGACGCCTGACAAATCTGAGGACGACGAGGCGGGGGCGGCGAAGTCTCGCAAGCCCGCCAAGGCCTCGGCGGCCAACGTGCGCGTGCCCGGCTGGTCACTGTTCTCGGGCGCGGTTCCCCGCCCGGTCACCGTGGCGCGTCGCGCGGATGTCGCGGACTTTGCCGCGGGCGGCGCACGCCCTGAGGATGCGAAGCAGGCGTGGGAGGACGTGGATGAGCTGCGCCGCGAGTGGGCGGCCTCGGTCTCCCCGTTCGCGCGGCTGCGTTATGCGCTGTCGCTGAAGTCGTTGCGCTGGCGCCGCCGTGCGCGCCGCCAGGCGGCCGCCGCATCCGGGGCGAAGCGTCGGCCGTTGACGGGGCGTATGGGTCGTCGGAAAGGAACACGCTGATGGAGAGCGACGCTCGCGTCGGGATGGTCCCGGTTCTGCCGGGATACCAGTGGATCCGGCCGCTGGGGTCGGGTGGTTTCGCGGACGTGTTCCTGTGCCGCCAGGAGCTGCCCAGCCGAGAGGTGGCCGTGAAGGTTGCCCGGCGTGATCGTGGGGCGGACGGCGAGGCCGGTATTGCCCGCGAGGCGGACGTGATGGCTCTCGTGTCGGGTCACCCGGCTGTCGCCCAGCTCTACGGGGCGGGCCGCACGCCGGACGGCCGCCCGTATCTGGTGATGGAGTATTGCCCCGTCGCGAACATTCTCGACCAGGTGCGCGCAAATCCGATGGCGACGGACCGGGCCCTGTCCATGATCATCCGCATGTGCGGTGGCGCGGAGATGCTGCACCGTGCGGGCTACGTGCACCGCGATATTAAGCCCAGCAACATCATGATTAACGCCTACGGGTCGCCGGTGCTCACGGATTTTGGTGTCTCGGAGCAGGTGGGGACCGATCCGCGTGGGGGTCGCGACGGGTTCTCGGTCATGTGGGCGCCCCCGGAGCAAATTGCGGGTACGGCTCGCGCTCACCCGACGCAGGATGTGTGGGCGCTGGGTGCGACCCTGTGGACGCTGCTGATGGGCCGTTCGCCCTTCGAGGTCGTGGATGGGGATAACTCTGCTCAGGCGGTGGCCCAGCGCGTGGCCCGTGGCCGCGTGTCGCGCATCGACCGTCCGGGCGTGCCCGAGGCGGTGACGGCTATCGTTCGTCGCGCGATGAGTCTGGATCCTGAGCAGCGTTTCGGTTCGGCGGCGGCCCTCGGCTACGCGTTGCAGACGATCGAGCGCGAGATGCATCGCCCGGTCACGGAGATGAAGCTGAGCGTCGTCGCTTCTTCGAGTGCACCCGCCTCGGCGCTGTCCGCGCCCTCCCCTGTGGCCCTCGACGCGGAGCGTACGCGCACCCGGCGCGGTAGTTTCGCGGACGGTGCCCAGCCCTCGTTGAACGAGGCCTGGGCGGGCAACTCGACGACGGGCAGGACCGGCTTGGTCGAGGGGGAGTCGAAGCGTCCCGCGTGGGTGCTGCCGGTTCTTGCGCTCGTCATGGTGCTGGCGACCGCTGGCCTGGTGGTCGCGATGCTGACCGGCGGCGGGCACAGCGTTCACCTGGGCGGCGGTGGCGCCGAGGCAACGCCGAGCGCCGAGGCGACGGGCGGGTCTCTGAGCGGCGCTAGCCAGGGGACGGATACGAGCGTGGCTCCTCCGCAGGCGGTCACGGGGCTCACCGCGACGCCGAATGGGAAAGAGATCCGGTGGGGCTGGGATATTCCCCAGCAGGGGCAGTACCAGGCCACGGAGCTGGCTTTTAAGTATCTGCTGACGCGCCCTGGCGAGGCCGTGGTCGCTGAGACGATGCGCCGCAACAGCCTGACGACGAGCGCGGTCAGCGGTGAGAACTGTCTGACGGTCAGCGTCGTCGTGGAGGCCACGGGCCGCGAATCGGCACCCGTCACCCAGTGTGTCACGGTGCCGTGAGGCGCGGTGATGGCGATTGAGCCGTCACGCTCGCGCACATGACCGGATGGTAGACTGACGTGTTGCGCGCCGCCGGGGTGCGTGGCGAAAGGAATAGTGATGAAGCACGGGTTCGGTCGCGTCGCGCGGCGTGGCACAGGTATCGGTGTGGCCGGGGCACTCGCGCTGACGGCTCTCGTGATTCCCGCGGCGCCGGCCTCGGCTGATAGTGCGATTGGGGCGAATGAGGAGCCTTTCTACTCCTACTACTACCTGGACGCGATACGGAACTCGGGGATTACGGGTAAGGGCAAGACGATTGGCCTCATCGATGGGCCGGTGAATACTGGCATTCCCGAGTTGGCGGGTGCCGACATCGAAATCTACCGTCCCTGCCAGGTTAATTCTCAGGATAAGTATTGGGACCACGGGACGGTCATTGCCCAAG
Source organism: uncultured Actinomyces sp. (assembly GCA_900556405.1). GTDB lineage: Bacteria > Actinomycetota > Actinomycetes > Actinomycetales > Actinomycetaceae > Pauljensenia. The sequence goes on along the minus strand of USPB01000001.1, from coordinate 28,376 downwards.
AGATTGTCTCGCCCCAGTTCGGGATTGCGTCGGGCGCGACGCTGCGTGCATACGGGCTGTCCTTTGCGGGCGATTGGACGGGGTCCGACTGTGCGATTGGCGAGTTTTTGCGAGGCTATTCCGACCTCTCGGTTCTCATTGAGACTGCGCTGAACGACGGCGTGGACGTGATCACGACGTCAGCGAGTTACCCCAGTACTTACGAGGGGATGCGCTGGGCTCTGGCGCGCGCGATTGCGCAAGAAGTCCCGGTGGTCGCCTGCGTCGGCAACGATTCGACCCGCGATTCGAAGGACTGGCTGCCCGCGTGGGGTGGCGTGGTGGGCGTGGCCGCGATCGAGCACAACGGCGTCATCGCGGACTATTCGAACTGGGGGAGTCCCGTGTCGACGGCGGCCCTGGCGCGCCCGTACGTGCGCTCCGGCGTGTCGCAGGAGCGCGGTAATTGGTGGGGGACTTCTTTTGCGACACCCCTCGTCGCGGGTTCGCTGGCGCTGTCGATGGAGCGGTGGCCAGGTGCGAGCGGCAATCAGATCATGCAGGGCCTGGCGCGTACCGGCGTGGGCGGAAACGGCGGCCAGTGGAACCCGTACACCGGCTATGGCGCGCTTGACGTGTACGCGTTGCTCACGACTTCTCCGATGTCCTTCCCGGATGAGAATCCCTTCATGGACAAGGGCGAGAACACGGTGCCGAGCCGCCAGGACGTGCAGGACTACAAGGATGGCGTCGTGGATCCGCGCGTCATCCTGAACGATAACTCCTACCAGTACCGGGGCCTCGATGAACGCCTCGTCGTCAGCCGCGACAACACGTACCCGACGCACCTGGGGACGAGTCCGCGCTACCACAAGAAGACGACGCAAAAGACGACGCAGAAGACGACGCGTAAGAAGAAGTAGCAGGTGATGCGGCGCGCCCCGCCCTCCCCACGAAAGAGAAGGGAGAACGGGGCGCGGCGTGCGCGGTGGTTCGCGCGAGTGTCATGGTCACTTCCGGTGGTAGCGGGGGCTGGTTCCCAGGTGGGTGGGGATGGACCCGTGGTTCAAGACGACTCCTTGGTCAGCTCCGCGGTAGACGTAGGTGTCGGGGAAGAAGTTTATCTCGAAGGATCCTGCGACACCGTCGATGTAGTCCTGCACCTCCTGCGCGGTGGGTTCAGAGCCCCCCGGCTTTTGGATGATGGGGTTCTCGTCGGGGTACTGCGAGGGATCTGTGTTGACCAGTGCGCCACCATCGATGGCGCCGTAGCCCGTGTACTCGTTCCAGTCGTGGTTGGGGTTCAGGCCGGTGTGGACCAGGAGTTGGAGGATCTGGTTGGTGGTGGCGTCGGGCCACTTTTGGCGCGCGAGGGCCAACATGCCAGCCACGAGCGGGGTGGATATGGAGGTGCCTTGAACGGTGACAGGTTCCCCTGTGTTCACGTCGTAGGTGTTGTATGGTGCGCCGAAGGCGGCGGTGACCATGCCATCGGCCCAGTTGGAATAGGAGGCGAAGGTTCCGTCACTGTTGATGGCGGACACGCCGACGACACCGGAGTACCTGCCCAGCGCTGTTATGTCGTCTTTGACTGCCTCGTTTCCGGCCGCGGCGACGATGATGACGCCCTTGGCGATCGCGTTGGTGATGGCCCATTTGAGCTCGAAGGAAACTTCGGAGCCGCTGAGGGAGATCGAGATGATTTGGGCGCCGTCTTCGACGGCCTGGTTAATGAGAGCGGAAGTGGTGTTGAGCCGGCCCCCTTTGGAGTCGCATGAGCCGTTCGATATTGTCCCATCGGTGGAGGCCTGATAGCTGTACAGGGTTGCGTCGGGTGCCACGCCCGTGATGGGGGAGACCAGGATGGTCGCCATGTCAGTACCATGGCGGATTCCCTCGGGTGAGTCTTGGATGGTGCAGCGGCTCTTATCAGTGATGTTCGCCCCCTTGAGGGCCGGGTTACTCGTATCGACCGGACCGTCGATGACGGCAATCGTGACACCCTTACCGGTGTATCCCTTCGCGCGTGCTGTGTCGAAGTGGTAGTAGGAGAAGTACTCCTGTGAGGGCACCGCGCCATCCGCGTGGGCCGGGGCCGGCACCAAGGTGAGGGCGCCAGCCGCGAGGGCCAGGGCGGAGGCGACGGTGGTCAGGGCGCGCGCGGCGCGCCCCGCCCTCCCCACGAAAGAGAAGGGAGAACGGGGCGCGGCGTGAGAAGACAGGCTCACCATTGGCGCGGATCCCATCCGTCATCCGTGCTCTTGGCCGGGGTGATGGTCGCGTCAGACCCGTAGGTCTGGGACATGGGGTTGACGTAGCCGACGGGCAGATCGTCCTCATCGTCCTCGAACTTGAAGGCGACGTACTGACGCTTGCGACCCTTCTTGTCCTGCTTACCCGCGCCCGCACCCGCACCAGCGCCCGCACCCATAAAGCCCGAACCCGAGCCACCCTTGCCCGCGGCACCGGCAGCGCCAGCCGCGCCACCGTTCGCCCCGGTGGAACCAGCAACGCCCGTCGCGCCCGACGCGCCCGCCCCGGAACCGGCCAGGCCGTTCGCACCCGCGGGGGGATTGTAGGAGCCAAAACCCGACCCGGAGTAGGAGCCGACCTTCAAGGTGGAGGTGCCCGCACCACCCAGGCCACCGGTCATGCCACGCATGCCCGCGCCAAGGCCGCCGGAACCCATACGGGCGGCGCCGCGCATACCGAGGGCACCCGCGCCGAGCACGCCGGCACCACCCAGGCGTCCCGCGGTGCTCGCGTCGGAGGCCGCACCGCCGTTCAGGCGCCACAGGGGGTGATCCATATCCGCGGGCGGCGCCGGGGTGTGCCCGCCGACGACGCCATTGCGGTAGGCCGTGCCATTCACACGCGTATGCAGCAGATCCCTGCCCATGAGGTCCTGGGGATCGGTGATGGGGTTCGTACGCGATCCGGCCTCGCCGTAGGCGGGCTCCTGCGTGGGAACCGCACCCGAAGAAATGATGCGGTTGCGGGCCGCGGCAGCGTCGGCCTCACTCCACCACGGCTGGTCGAAACCACCGGGGTAGTTGGGAGACGAAGGGCTACGATCCGCGGCGCGACCAAAGTCATCACCCTTACCGTATCCCCAGTCGCCACCGCCGCCGCCAGCGCCACCACCGCTGGTGCCGCCGCCACCGCCACGGGTGCCACCACCGCCCTGGGTGCCGCCGCCACCGCCACCCGGATTCTTGTCCTTCTCCTGCTGTTCGTACACCTTTAATTCGGTACCCTGATCGTCGGGCTTGTCCGTGATTTGGCCCTTCATGATGCCACTGATCGTCGAGGTGCGGTTGTTCACCATGTCGATGATGCGCTTCGCCGCGGCCTCGCGCTGCTCGTTCGCCTGCTCTTCGACGGCGGCGACGTAGGCGGAGCCGGTCGTGTAGAGCTTGCCCATGAAGCGGATACCCGTACCGGGCTCGCTGGAGGGAACCGACACGAGCAGGTCATCGCGCATGGCCGCCGTGTTCGCGTCGAGGAGGTCCGGCGAGAGCTTCTCAGCTTCGCTCAGCGCCGTCGCCATCACGTTACGGCCTCGAGTGTAGGTGCGGTAGCCGCGCTCGTAGCCCGCCCGATACTTTTCGATGCGGGTGATGGATGCGTCAACCCAGCGATCCATGGCTTTACCCGTCGCGCCGGTAAAGCCGTGGCTCTCGCGATAGGCGTGAAGGCGCTCAACGGCGTCATCAAAGCCCTTCAAGGCCTTGTCGTGATCCCCGTCCCACGCGTCAAGCCCCTTGTTGGCGCGAGCCGCCTCCATGAAGACCTTAAGACGCTCATAATTCGGTGAAGCAACCATTGTGACAAACTCCTTATGTGTAGCTATGCAGCTCAGTAGTCCGATGGGCCTGAGGAAGTAGTCGGTGCACTACTCGAACCACCCGCCGAGCCGACACCCGATTGAGTGGGGGGTGCGATCAGTGGACCCGCAGCGGAGCCGAGATCTTCGAGGGTCAAACCGATCGCGTGAAGCATCGCGGTGAACTCGGTCGGGTTCTGCGAGCGGATCGCCTGCATCTGCTGGTCGGCCTGCGTGCTCTTGAACTTCAGCTGGTTGTCGTATTCCGCGCCGGTGAAGCGGGTCATCGCCTCATGCATGTCCGCCTCGAACTTCGTGAGCATGTTGGATTCATGCGCGAGAAGTCCGGATACGGCATCGAACATGTCCGCAGCACTGTCTTGCAGTTTCGCGGGCCCGCGTTCGTGTCCCCAGAAGGTGGATGTCTGCGCGGATCCGAGGGCCTCGGTATGCTTGCGTGATCCCGTCACCGCGTCCCAGGTTTCGGTCACCTTCGGTGCAGCTGCTTGCTGCTGGTCGTCGTCGTAACTGACGTCTGCATTTCCGGCCATTGTTGACTCCTAAATGGTTGATGAGAAAAGAAGAGAGTGTGTCGATGCGCAGGGCCGCTTACTTACCGACCTTGAAGCGCCGGACCACCGGCTCCTTAGGCTGATCGTCACCGTCGACCTTCAGGGTCCACACGTACGTCAGGTCGGCGCCCGAGCCCTCCACGTCTACCGTCCACGACGAGTAGTACTCGCAGTCCTGCTCCACGCACAGGTCGTAGGTGTCCTGGCCCAGGCGCCAGTAATCGGTGGCCGACATCATCTGGTAGATATCGTCGTCCTTGTTCACCACGGTCTTACCCTTGGGATCCAACTTGAAGGTCTGGTCGATGATCGACGGGGGCTCCACCACAACCAGCTCCGTCCCCACCATCTTGCTCAGGGCCGTCGCCTTCGCGGCGATCTCCTTCTTCTCCGAGCCAGAAGCAGACTGCATCTGGCTGACCAGCTGCTGCTTTTGCCCCTCGGGAATGTTGGGCAACTTCGAAATATCGGTGGAATTTCGCGCACCACCCAAGATGCTGCAACCGGACAGGGCGACGGAAGCGAGCAGCAGGGAAGCGGTGGCTGCGCGAGCACGACGGGACACGAGAGAGGACATGTTTTTCTCCTACTTTCAGACTGGTCAATCATATGCGACGAACAGGCCGCCGTGTCAACAAACGATCAAATTTCTGGCGGGGTCCACGTCAGCTGCGCGGCGACGACACCCAGCTCGCGGTGAACGACCTGCGCGCGGCCGGCGATCGCGCGCTTCGGCTTCACGCCGTTGATGATCGCGCCCTCGCTGGGATTGCCGGACAGGAGGATGCCGGTGACGGCCAGGTCGTTCATCATCTGCAGGACCTTCTCGTAGGCCGCGCGCGACGCGCCGCCCATACGACGAGTGATGATCACGTGCAGGCCGATGTCTCCCGCCTGCGGCAGGAGGTCAATGAGCTCCATCAGCGGGTTACCCGACGAGGTGGCCACCAGGTCGTAGTCGTCGACCAAGATCCACACTTCCTGACCCGACCACCACGTGCGCTCGCGAATCTGCTCGGCGGTCACGTCGGAACCGGGCAGGCGCGTGCGCAGGAACTTCGCCAGCTCACGCAGCTGCTTCATCGCCTCGGCATGGTTCGTCAGGTAGCGCAGCGAATACTCGTCCGGGATCGCACCCAGCAGCGAACGACGCATGTCGATCGCCAGGATCTTCGCCTCGTTGGGCGAGTACAGGCGCGTGACCTCGGAAATGATCGACCGCAGGAAGGAGGTCTTGCCTGTCTTGCCGTCGCCGAACAGGTACAGGTGCGACTCCGCGCGAGTGTTGAATAGGAGCGGCCCCAGGCGCGACTCCTCCACGCCCAGCACCATGTCGCCGCCGCCGCGCGGCAGGATCTGCTGATCCGGCAGCTGCGAGAGGATCTCCGGAAGCGTGATCTGCTGGGGCAGCAGACGCAGCTTCGGGCCCTCGCCCGCCACCAGGCACTCGCGAATCTTGTTGACCGTGTACGCCACGCCCTGCGACACGGTTGACGGATCCTGCTCCGCGTCCGCGCGCGGCAGGCCGATCATCATCTCGTGCCCCGCCATGTCGATGCCGCGCCCCGGGCGCCCCTTCGGAATACGGGCGGCACCCTCGCGGTTGACGATCGACTCCTTCGGGTTCGCCGTGTGAAGCTCCAGGCGCGACCCGAAAATATCCTGCGCCTCGGCGCGGATATCCATCCAACGGGCCGCCGACACGACCAGGTGAACGCCCAGGGACAGGCCTCGGCTCATCATCGTCGTGACCTCACGGTCCAGGCCATCGAACTCGGAGCGCAGCGCACCCCACCCGTCGATCACCAGGAACACGTCGCCGTAGCCGTCGTCGTAGGTGCCCGCCAGGCGCCCGCGACGGTAGGTATCCATCGAATCGATGCCGTGCGCGCGGAAGTAGCGTTCGCGGTCATCCATGATCGCCGCGATCTCGGCGAGCATACGCGTGCGCACCTCCTCGGTGTCGCGCGTCGCCACGCCGGCCACGTGCGGCGCGCCCGCGAAGCCCGCGAAGGTGCCGCCACCGAAGTCCATCACGTAGAACTGGACTTCCTGGGGCGTGTAGGTCAGTGACAGGGCCTGGACGATCGTGCGCAGCGCCGTTGACTTACCGGTCTGCGGGCCGCCCACGAGCGCGAAGTTACCGCCCGCGCCCGACAGGTCCAGGACCAGGGTCTCGCGGCGCTGCTCAAGCGGCAGGTCGACCGTGCCCAGGGGCACGCGCAGGACCCCGGACTCGCGCCAGGCGCGCGAAATGAAGCCCAGCTCCGGATCCGGCGCCAAGTCCGGCATGAGAGTCGCGAACGTATCGGGAACCTCCAGCGGAGGCAGCCACACCTGGTGCGCCGGGTAGCCCTTGCCCTTCATCTTGGCCACCGCGATGTCCATCTCGGACATGTCCGCCCACACCTCGTCACCGGCCAGGACGATCTCCTGGTTCTGATCGACCTCTTCCTCCTCGCCCAGGGCTTCGCGTGTGATGACGGGAGCGACCGTGAACGGCAGGATCTCGATCGGCGCGCTCGGGGCGCCGGCCGTCGAGGCCTCGGCAATCGACGCGAGGGTGCGCGCCGGCGGGGGAGCGGCCACGTAGGACGCGCGGAAACGAACGAGGCCGTCGCCGCCCGCCTTCAGGAAGCCCGAACCGGGCAGCGGCGGCAGCTTCGCGGCGTCGGGGATACCCAGGACCTCGCGCGAGTCGCTCTCCGTGAACGTCTTGAGGGCAATACGGTACGACAGGTGGGATTCCAGGCCGCGCGCCTTACCCAGGTCCATCTTCTGCGAAGCCAGCAGCAGGTGCACCGACAAGGATCGGCCCAGACGACCGATCATGATGAAGACCTCGCCGAACTCCGGCTTGGCCATGAGCATTTCCGTGAACTCGTCCAGGACGATGAACAGGGCCGGCAGCGGCGGGTACTCGTGCTTGCCAGCGAGACGGTCCGCTTCGTAATCGGAGACGTTCGCGTAGTTGCCGGCCTGACGCAGCATCTCCTGGCGGCGCACCATTTCGCCCTGCAGGGCGTCCTGCATACGGTCAACCAGCGAGAGCTCGGACTCCAGGTTCGAGATCATGGCCGACACGTGCGGCAGGTCCGCCATGCCGGCGAAGGTCGCGCCACCCTTGAAGTCGACGAGCACCAGGTTCAGCTGCTCCGGGGAGTGGGTCAAAGCCAGCGCGAGAACGAGGGTACGCAACACCTCGGACTTACCCGAACCGGTCGCGCCGATCAGCAGGCCGTGCGGACCCATACCCTGCTGGGCGGATTCCTTGATGTCCAGGACGACGGGTCGGCCCTCGGGCGTCACGGCAAAAGGAGCGGCCAGGCGCGCACGCCCCTCGCGTCGCACCCACTGCTTCTCCGGGTCGAAGTCTCGAATGTCGCCGATGCCGACCAGCTCCATGAGGTCCTTCTGACGCGACTCGTCCGAGCGACCCACCGGCGTGTCCGACTCCTCCAGCTTCTCCTGGGTGGCGAAGGGGGTCATGCGGCGCGCCACTGCCTCGGCCTGCACGGCGCTGAGCCGATCCGCGAAGGCTGACTCGGGCACAGAATCCATGGTCACCACGTCGACGACGTCCGCGCCCTTGCGATTCGGGCTGGGGTGGATGACGAGGCGCAGGGCAGTGTGAGACTTCATCGGCGTCCACTCGCGGGCGCGGCTCATGATCGTCACGCCGCGCACGCCGGTCGCCGACCCGAAAGGCGAGGAGGTGGGGAACTCGGCACCGTCGCACACGAGGAGGAGATGGGGCCACTCAGGCATCTCTTCGCCCGGGCGGTACGCGCCGCGCATCGCGATATCGGGGCCGATCATCTCGACCAACTCACGCGGGTCCGTGGAAATCATGCGAGCCGGGCCGATGGCGTCGCGAACGTTGGCCGAGCGCGCCTGTGGCATCCACTTCACCCATTCCCAGTCGCCCAGACGATCAGCCGAACACAGGACCGCGATCTTGAGCTTGGAAGGTTCGATGAAACACGCCAAGTGCATCATGATGGCGCGGATCTCGTCGTAGGCGCTCTCGCCCTCGCCGACGACCTCGATATGGCTGAAATCGCCCAGGTAGAGGAACTTGCCCACGTTGTCCGTGTGATCGTGCACCGCGATGAAGCGTTCCATCGCCGACAGACACACGACGTCCATCTCCGTCATCGGATCGATCGGCGGACGCTCGAACGTCAAGCCCAGGGGCTGCGTGCCACTGCCATAGCGGAACGTGAGCACGTTGTAGGTGTTGCCCTCACGCGACCACAGGCGAGACCCGTTCGCTGCCAGGGTCACCAGGGCGTCGGGGTCGGGGTAGACCCAGTTGTAGTAGGCGCGCTGCTTCTTCGCGACCTTGCGGATCGACTCGCGCGTCTCCGCGAGGTAGGACAGGTACTCGCGACGCTGCGTCTTCACGCGCGTACGGTACTGGGAGAACTGGCGGTACATGTTGAAGCCGACCATGCCGAGCATAGCGACCAACATGCCGCCGCCCATGAGCATGGAACGCCCGCCACCGTTGTTCTGCATCGCCATGAAAATCATGACACCCGTCGAACCGAGCATCGGGACGACCATCATGAGGACGTTGCCCATCGATGCGGGCTCAGCCTTCTCCGGCGGCATCTGCAGGGCCAAGCTGCCGGAAGGCTGCTCCGGAACCGCGGCAATCCGCCGTTTTTTGCGTGTAACCATCAGGTCTCCTCGCGCTGCGCGCGTACGTGTTCGATGCGACTGTCCCCAGTGTAGCTGAGTGCTCTTCCAAGTTTTAACCGGCGGTTAGCCTCAGTGCATTACACTGGGCACTGTTGTTTCCCTGAGATCGGAGGTTTCATGAGCGCCACCATGGTGTCCGTGACCGTTATCGACTCCGATGGGGCCTCCGATTTCGCCGCTCCCACAGGGACCACGGTCGCAGGTTTGTGCGCCATGCTGGCCATCGACCTCACCTTGCCGTCCGTGCGTATTTCCTACGCCGACGGGCGTCCCCTCGACGGGGCTGCGGTCCTCGGCCGCGACCTGCCCGCCGGGTCGACAATCGCCCTGTCCAGCCGGGTCCTGTCCGCACGCCAGCTCAACGAGGCCTCGGAGCGCCACGAGAATCAGTGGCTCGCCCCCACCCTCGCCCTGATCGGCCTGTGCTTCCTCCTCATTGGTGCGGTCTCCTCACTGTGCCTGCTGCCCATGATGGGCGACGCAGCCCTGAGTGGGCTCGCCCACAGGGAGGATGGGCCCGCCTGGGCGCTCGCGGCCTCGTCGATCCCGACGTGGGCGCGCGGAGTATGTGCCCTGGTGTGCTGCGCGGTTGCGATCATTCCGCTGTTTGCCTCGCGCAGGCTGCGCTCGATGTCCCTCCTGCTCCTCCTGATGCCGGCGCTCGCGGGTTACAGTGCCATCGGCTTCGTGTCGATGGCGGGTATCCATGCCCTCTCGCTCGCGCCCGTTGTCGGAGTGTGGGTGGCCCTCGTCGTGTCCCTGGCGGTGCTCTCGCTGACGAACACGCCGACGGCGCTCAGTGCCATGATGGCGTGGCTCGGGGCGACCGTCCTCGTGACGATTGGCGCCTACCCGTTCTTCCACCTGATTAATATTGCGCCGCTCGCGTTGGCCCTGGGTGTGTTCCTGTTCCTCATGGCCCCGCGCTTCGCGTTGCGCGTGCCCGACAGTCAGCTGATCGATGCGGCGGCGGTGCAAACGATTGCCTCGCGTATCCGCCAGCCTATGATGGTCCCTCCCACGCCGGTGACCGGCGGGCGCATGAAGACGGCGATCGGACACACCGATGCCCGCTACACGCTGCTGCTGACCGCCTCGACGTTGTTCACCCTCGCGGGTGGTATCCCCCTCGCTCGCACGGTGATGCCAACGGTGGCCATGGGTCGAGGCGTCGGCGGTTTCGTGATCGTCATCGCGGCCGTGGTGACCCTGTTAACGGCGCCGAGGGGTGCCCGCACGCCGATGGGGAGGGTCCTTCCGCGCATTGGTGCCGCCGGCATCGGGTGTGCCTTCCTCTTTGGCGCCTGGGTGAAGTCCTGGGCGGTCGGCGCACAGATCTATCCCGTCCTGCCCGTGTGCGTCCTCGTCCTGACGGGCATCGCGCTGGTGGCCTGGATGACGCTGTATGAGCCCAAGGGACATGCCGCGCTGATCGGCACGATCCTCGACTTCGTGCAGTCGTTCTGTATTTTTGCACTTCTCCCCGCGGCGATTTTCTCCTCGGGTCTCTTCGAGTTTGCTTGGAGGGCGATCCTGTAATGGGTGACACCACGAAGACTCCTTTCGCCTGCGCGACCGCCTCGCGGCTCGTCGGCGCGTACGTCATCGACCTGCTGGTCCTCGGGGCGCTGGTGGGGGTGACGTGGTTCGTCTATTTCACGCCGGTGACGGTCGGTCTGATCATCGCCGAGGCCGTGGTTGCCTCCGGCGTCATGCTGGGGGTGTCGGGGCGGACCCCGGGTATGGCCCTCATGCGCGTGTGCCTCATTCGAGACGAGGATGACGCCCAGACTCCTTCGCTGGGAGCGGCCATGGGCTACACGGCCTTGAGTGCGCTGCTTCAGCTGACGGTTGTGGGTCTGCTGGCCTCGTACGCGATGGTCCATGATGGGCGCACGTGGCTCAATGGGCCCACGCATACGCGTTTCGTCGACCTGCGCACACACGCGGCCCTCGCTGCGGGTCCCGGACAGGCGGTGGATGATCCCCGCCCCGGCCAGGCGCCCAGCGGCTTCGAGGGCGTGCAGGCAGGTGCGGGTCAGTGGGATGCGCCGAATGCCCCGCTGACTCCCGTTCCTTCGTCCATGCCCGACTACTCGGCTCCCGGTCAGCGAGCGAACGATCCCTACAGTGCGCCAGTGGCGCCGAGTGTTCCCTTGGTTCCGGCTGCGCCCGCTGCCGCGCAGGTTCCGGCGGCGCCGCTCCCGTCCGCGCCCGCCGCTCACGAGCCCACGCAGTTCGATGCACTCCTCGCACCACCTCAGGGCGCGCCCGAGACTCATCGTCCGGCACCCCAGCGGCCCACGCCCGCACAGGTACCAGCCCAGCAGCCCCCGGCGGTGCCTGCGCCCTCCGCGTCGCCCGCGCCCTCCGCGTCGCCCGCGCCCCAGGACGGCTGGGGTGGGCCCGCGCGCCAGGAACCCGCTCAGCCCCCGTACTCTGCTCCGGTGCAGTACCAGGCCCCGGCCTCGGGCGTGCCTGGACCGCCACCGAGTCGTCGCGACGTGCAGGCTGCCCAGCGCGCCGCCGGCCCCCAGGGGCAGTGGGGAGGCGCCGGCCAGTCCCAGTGGGGCGCGCCCGCGACGCCGCCGCGCGCGCAGCTCCTGTGGCTCATTTTCGACTCGGGCCAGCGTGAGCTCATCGACATGCCGCTCACCCTGGGGCGGGCACCTGCAGCCGTCGAAGGGTCGCGCGCTGTCGTCGTGCCCGATACGACGGTGTCCCTGTCGCGCACGCACATGCGCGTGGGTCCCACAGCAAGTGGGGCGTGGATTGAGGACTCGTTCTCCGCGAACGGCACGCAGATCCGCACCCCCGACGGGCGTATCACCGCGTTGACCGGCGGTCAGGCCGTTGAGGTCCCTGCGGGCACCGAGATCCTCATGGGTGAACGTCGCGCCACGATCGTCCACGCTGACGCGGATTCTGCGCGCTGACTCCGACTTGCGCGTCCCGGTCTCACTCCCGGCTCTGACCCCGCGCCCTGCACGCGGCTCTGACCCCTGGTCCTGCACGCGGCTCTGACCCTGCGCCCTGCACGCGGCTCTGACTCCGCGCCCTGCACGCGGCTCTGACCCCGGGCGTGAGTGTTGGAGTTTGTTCAGTTGGATGCCTCCCGCCGCTGTCCCCTTCGAAGGAAAGGGCGGTTTTCTGCTGCCTGGCACATAGGTAATTCAACCGGACGGAAAATTGCGCCGGGCCCGAGCGACGTTGATCCAGCGGTCGAGCAATCGCGCAGTGCGCGCACCGAATGCCAGATGCGAGTAGAGGCGGGCCCGGCAAGACGGGCGCACGATACAAAGCGCACGAAACAATGCGCACGAAACAGAAAAGGGCCGCCCCATGCGGGGCGGCCCTTCCCAGAGCGCTAGGCGCTCATGCTCTCAGAAGCGGGCAGCGTTGGACTGGTCCGTCGTCTGGTAGTTGGAGCGAGCGGCGTCGACAGCGCTGGAGGTACGGTTCAGCACGTCCTTCAGGCCCGTGAGGCCCTGGTTCCAACGACGCTGAGCCTCGTCGTAGGCTTCCTGTGTCTTGCCTTCCCAATTCGAGCGCAGCTGGTTCAGCGTCTGCTCGAGGTCGTCGAGGCAGTTCTGCAGGTTATTGGCACCGGTTTTGATGTCAGCGGCGGCGCTGTCAAGCGCGGTGTAGTTTACCTGGAAATCCATATCAGTCTCCTAATCTACCTAATCTCTCACAGTCCGCCGGCCAGGCTGGAGAACGAGTTTTCGGTCTCGGCCTCGTTGTGTGACATCGACGAATCGGTGGCGTGCAGGTTATCAGCGAGATCCTGAAGAGCCCGGTTAACCTTGGCAGCGTTCTCATGCCACTGATTCATCAGCGTCTGGAACTGCGTCGCCGCAGCGCCCTGCCAGGAGCTGCCGATGGTCGACAGGTCGCCCTCAAGACGGCTGAGGTGGCCGTCGATTTCGGTCTTGGTGGACTCAACCGCTGTGTAACCCTGCTTCAGGGCGCCGTCTGCGGCCCTCTGGTCTGCCATGTGAACCTCCATTTGTATGAGTGGACTCTCCCGCGGGGATGCGTGAGAGCATGGGGACGTATGAATACTAACCATGTTTTCATGATTATTTTTGATGTTACGGAAAAATCATGACAAAAGCTGACCGAGAATCTAGACTTACAGGGTTGTGTCGTGTAGTTAGAATCCCCATCACGCGGCAAACGGGAGGACCATATGGCAACGAAAACATCTCGAGGAGTGGCGCTGATTCCGCTCACGATTACCTATGGCGTTGATCGTAGTGACGTGACGATTCCGCAGTCGATCCCTCTCGTGGAGCTGTTGCCTGGAATGGTTGAAACCGTTGGTGCTTTCACTGATCAGCCGACAAATGATGGCTTCTCGGTGAGGACCGCGTCAGGTCGTCTGCTGGACCAGTCGAAGTCGCTGTCTGCCCAGGGTGTGCGTGCGGGAGCCGCCCTCACGCTCGAGCCTCTTGGTGAAGGCGCTGCCGACATGGTCTACGACGACCTCACTGAAGCGGTCGGTCAAGTCGTCGAACGAGTGTCCACCCCTTGGACGCGTGATGATGCTCGCATTCTTGCTGCGCTGTCTGCCGCTGCCCTCATTTTCGTTGCCGCCCTCCTCCTGGCGACCACGCCCCCGGATGCCCTCGCATCCTTGGACCCCCAGCGCATCACGCTGCTCAACCGCGTCTACGGCGTCATCGGCATCATCGCTGCCCTCCTCGTCACCGGCACGTCGGCTGTCGTCACGCGCCAGAGCCCCCGGCCCAGCGGCATCGCGCTGGCGCACACAGTGCCCCTTCTGACCTGCGCGTCCGCGCTTCGTCTCACGCAGAGCCAGTGGGACACCGCCGGGTGGATCTGGATCGGTGTCGGCCTCCTTGTCGGCTCGCTCGCGATCCTCACACTGCCCAAGCGTTACCGCATCTCGATCGTGGCACCCCTCGTCCTCGGTACGGTGATAGCGACGACGGGTCTCCTGGTCTCTCTCGGTTCCCTCTCACAGGTCGGCGTCTCCGCTGCCCTCTTCGCTTTCGTGGTCGTCCTCCTCCAGATGGCGCCGTGGATTGCCCTGGCACACATTCCCGTGCGTATCCTCGACGCGAACACGACCGAGCAGATTCCCGCCCAAACGATCACCGACCAGGTCGGCACTTCCTTCGTCTTCGTCGTCGCCTTGCGCGCGGGCGGGGCGCTGGCAGCGATTTTCCTCGCGGTCTCGTTGATGAGTGCGCCCGGCACCCGTTCAGTGCTCCTCCCGATGATCCTCGTCTTCCTCGGATCGATCTCCCTGATCCTCCAAACCCGCTCGATTCGCGCGCGCGTGGAGGTCCTCCTCGGTGTTCTCACGGGTCTGGTGACGATCCTGATCACCGCGAGCCTCGCCACCCGCGCGGAACCAACGATGCTGGCGTGGGTGGCCCTCGCAGCAATTGCGGCTGCCCTCGTGCTCGTCATCACGAACGTCGTCGGGCCTCGTGCGCGTCCGCACCTGACGCGACTCGCCGACACTATCTCGGTGCTGTCGCTTTTTGCCCTGATTCCCTTGGCCGTCTACATGTGGGGCTGAGCTATGCCGACCAGTAAAGATATCCTCGAAGCCCAACGCTTCAACCGAAACCGTCTGATCACGGCCTTTACGTCGGGTACCCCTGGCGGCCGCGAGGTCGACACTCCCTCCCCGGTGCGGCCTCTCATCTTCGGCGCCGTCGTCGCCATCATTGTGTGCGTCATCGGCATCGCCCTGCGGAGCTTCGCAGCTAAACCAGACCTGACGGACGCTAACTACAAGCTGGTCGACGTCAAGGACACGGGCGCGCGCTACCTGTCAGTGAACGGCGTGCTACACCCGATCAGCAACGTGACGACCGCGAAGCTTCTCGCGGGAGACTCCGGCCTGACGATCGTCAGTGCCAGTGCCTCGTCCCTCAAGGACACCCCGCGCGGTGCCCAGATCGGCCTGCCCGGCGTCCCAGACGACGTGCCTGCATCCGCAGACCTTGCCTCGACGTGGCTCTCCTGCGACCTGCCGACCAGTTACCACACGTGGATCGCCCAGGACCTGCCGACGGATAACTTCCCGCTTCAGCCCGCCACCGCGGCCCTCGTGCAGGCGGTGGGCAGCGAGGACAAGTACTTCATCGACGCGAAGACCCACAAGAAGTACCTTATTGACGCCTCCGTGAGCCGCCTGGGCGACTGGGTCCTGTCCTTCCAGAACAGGACGGCGTACCCGATCATCGTCGAACCCGAGTGGCTCGACCTCTTCCCCTCCGGCACGCGTTTGAAGCCGTGGAGCTACAGCGACATCCCCAACGCGGGCGAGCCCGCGAGGAATCTGCCGGGCCCACTCAAGAATGAGAACCTGACGATCGGCACGGTCGTCGAACAGATCAATTCCAATGGCGAGGTCCTCAACTCCTATCTGGTCATCAACGACTCCGATTTGGCCGTCTTCAATTCAACTGCGGCCAAGCTCTACCAGGACGCACCGAAGGTTGAGCAGTATCCGACGGAAATGTTCAAGGACGTCGCGCCCGTGCAGGCCGACTTCATCGGCGAGGACTGGCCCGCCGTCGATGACTTCGCGAACCCGGAGTGGAAGGACGACAAGCTTGACGCGGCCAGCCGCACCGTCCTGTGCACCAAGATGGACACGAAGGACAAGGCTGTTCCGCAATTTGGCCTGTACACCATGAAGGAGCAGCGCGCCATCCAGGCCTCCTACGACCCTGAATCGGTCTCTGCGACGGGTGGTCCGACGACGTCGCGCACGGTCACCGTGGCCGGCGGTTCCGGGGTCGTCGCGTCCCTGACGGCGGGCGGTGGCGATGCCGGTGCCTACGTTTTCATTTCGGATATGGGGTACCGACATTCGCTTGGCGATGCTCCCGCCGTCTCGCTCAAGGCCCTCGGGTGGACATCGGATGACGTTGCGATGATCCCGCAGGCGTGGGGCAATATCATTCCCCCCGGATCGGAGTTGACGCCTCAGGCGGCTGCTACCTCAGCGGGGCTGTCGTGATCCGCATACGTGCCAGATCCTGGGCGCTGGGCCGAGGCCTCGTCGGGGCATCCCTGATCGCCGGCCTGACGCTCGCCGCCCTGGTCGCCCCCCTCACCCCCTCGGACGAGGCCGGGGCTGGGGGCGCGTTTGGCCCGGCCCCCGCGCACGCCGACCCGGTGCCGACGCCGAGTGTGCGTCCCACCCCGACTGCATCTCCCTCCCCGACGCCGACCACCCCGGCCGACTCAGGGGACGGGAAATGCTCCGAGAACTCGCCGTCGTACATTAAGAACCAGCCCGAGATCTTCGATGCCGTGGGCGTGCGGCGCGCGTGGGAGATTTCCCGCGGCAAGGGCGTGACTGTCGCCATCGTCGACTCGGGTGTGGCCGCAGGCAATGAACACTTTCAGTCCTCCGACGGCCCCGTGGTGCTCCCCGGCGTGGATCTGAGTGGCGAAAACACCGACGGGCGCGTCGACGTCGGCGAGCATGGGACCGCGATCGCCGGCGCGATTGCTGCCCGCGAACTGCCCGAGTCAAAGAACTCTGGCCTCATCGGCGTCGCCCCCGAGGCGACGATTCTTCCCGTCCGCGTGGACACTGGCCTCGAGCAGGATACTTCGACGAAGGAAGGCGAAGAGACCTTCATGTCCAAGGTCGGCAGAGGCATCCAGTGGGCTGCCGACCATGGCGCGCAAATCATCGTCGTCGCCCAGTCGGCGGCCGAGGGCGACGCGAACCTCGAAGCGGCAATCCGATCCGTGCGCGGCCGTGCCCTCGTCGTGGCCTCGACCGGCAACGTGTACCAGGGGCAGGAGCAAAACAAGGTCGTGTATCCGGCCGCCTACGAGAGCGTCCTCGGCGTGACGGCCTCGAACGCTGACGGGTCAGCCTCCGACCAGCAGGTGCACGGTTCGCACGTCGGGATCGCTGTTCCAGCCGGCGTCATCCTCACGACATGGTTCAACCAGGCCGACTGCCTCGTCGGCGGATACCAGGGCGACCAGCCGATGCCCTCCTCCTCCTATGCGACCGCCTACGCCGCAGGTTTCGCGGCGCTCATCGCGTCGGCGTACCCGGACGAGGGACCCGAGATGTGGAAGTACCGCCTGGAGGTGACAGCCGTACGCGGCACCGCCGACCAACGCACCGATGGGCTCGGGTGGGGGATCGTCGCCCCCTTTGACGCGCTGACCTTCACCGACATCGGCACGAGATACGGGCCAGCGCACCCCAACGCGGCTGAGCATCCCGCCCCCGCCCGCCCCGCTGTCGCCTCGCCGAACCTGACGCAACGGGATAACAACCTGACGGTCCGCGCCTACATCGTCTCCGCGATCGCCGTGCTCGGTGTCGCCATGATCGCCGGCCTCGTGATCCTGTCGCACCTGCGCGGCAGGCCCGCGGTCGTCGAAGAGCCAGACGAAGACCTGTCGTGAGGCGAGGCGCCGCAGGAGCGCTGGTGTCGTAGCTCTGGTCACTGCGCCCTCGCGTCTCGCGCGCCCTGCCGTCCGCTGACACGGCGCAGGTCGCCCCCACCCACCCGATTCACCGAGAGGAACGACAATAATGACGCCATTGGTTAATCGTTTCCAACGCCTGCGCGCCCTGTGCGTGACGGTGTCGGCCTGCCTTCTCGCGGTGGGCACGCTGGTGGCTCCTTCACCGGCCGCGCACGCGGATTCTCACAAGGTACAGGCATCCGACGAGGCCTACTATTCCCGCTATTCACTGGCTGACCTGCACGCACGCGGGTATCGCGGCGACGGCGTCATCGTTGCTGTTATCGACAGTCATATCGACGCCTCAATCCCCGAACTTCAGGGTGCAGACATCCAGGACAAGACCCCCTGTGAGGTCACCAATGACGCGGAGTCTGACGATCACGCGACCGAAGTCGCCCAGATCCTGGTTGCGCCCGACTTCGGGGTCGCTCCCGGCGCGACGATCTACAACTACGCGTACGCGGACGACTGGGGGGACGTGGATTCGGACTGTGCCCTCGGATCCAATTCGGCCGCTCTGGCGCGCAAGCCGAGTCTCATCGAGCAGGCGCTCAACGACGGCGCGAACATCATCGTTATCACATCCTCCTACAACGAGGCCGACGAGGAATCGCTGCGGTGGGCGGTTTCCCGCGCGGTAGCAGCAGGCGTTCCCGTTGTTGTATCAATGGGTAACGACGGCGAGTACAACGCGTCCGATACCATGGGACCCTTCGCCGGTGTGATTGGCTCCGCTGCGCTCGCAACCGACGGACAATACGCGGACTACTCCAACTGGGGTGACGGAGTCTCCATCGCCGCCGTCGGGCAGTTCTACGCGCGTGAGGCCAGCACCAATCAGCTGAAGACGGTCGAAGGGACCTCGTTTTCGACGCCGCTGATTGCCGGCGTCCTGGCCCTGGCATGGAACGGCTTCGATGGTGATGTGCCGTCGGGGCAGATTCTGCAGGCACTGGCTGCCACGGCTCGCGGCTCGGGCGGTCAATGGAACGATCGGACCGGTTTCGGGGAGATCGACCCCGTGGCCTTCCTTGCCTCTGACCCGACGCAGTACCCGGATGAGAACCCCTTTGAAGACAAGGGTAACGATCCCGTGCTGACTTCCGACGACATCGACGATTATGTTGATGGCCTCGTGGATCCCGAAGACATATACAACGATAACGAGTACGTCTATCGAGGAATCGACGAACGGGTAGTGGATTCTGGCGCCTACGGATTCCCAGCCCATCTGGGCACGAGCCCGCGCTATCACGCCCAGCAATAGTGCCCTAGCGGTGGCAGCGTCAGTGAAGTGACGAAAGAGGAGAAAACATGAGCCTTTCTTTCCGTTGGTCGCGAGGCCTGCGCACCCTGGGCGTGATGGCGTCGGCGTGCGCGCTGGCGGCAGGCATCGTGGTGGCGCCCGTCGTCCCCGTGGCTCCTGCCCATGCGGTGGACCATCAGATTACAGCTGCCGACGAGGCCTATTACTCGCGCTATTCTCTGGCCTCTCTGCACGCACAGGGATACACGGGAGAGGGCGTGATCATCGCCGTTATCGATGGGTATATCGACACCTCGATTCCTGAGCTGGCGGGTGCTGACATTCAAGACAAGACCCCGTGCACCGTTCAAACAGATCAGGAGACCAACGATCACGCGACGTATATCGCTCAGTTTCTGGTTGCTCCCGACTTCGGTGTCGCCCCCGGCGCGACGATTTATAGCTACGCGCAGGCAGGTCTCAAGCGAGACGCCGGGTCGGATTGCTCCCTCGGAAGTAATTCGCATGCTCTCGCGGATCAAGCGGGCCTCATCGAACAGGCGCTGAATGACGGCGCGAACATTATCTCTATCTCCACGTCCTTTGCCCGCAGCGATGCAGAGTCGTTGCGCTGGGCGGTGGCCCGCGCCGTTGTACGAGGCGTACCGGTCGTCGTATCGATGGGCAACGAAGGACAACGCAATCCGGACGACGTTCTCGGCACGTGGGGTGGTGTCATTGGTGCCGGCGCTCTCGAGACGGATGGGCGATACGCGGACTACTCGAACTGGGGTGATGGTGTGTCCCTCGTCGCTGTCGGCGAGGGAGTCGCGCGGAGGGCCAGCACGAATAGTATCTACACGGTCGCGGGAACGTCGTTTTCCGCGCCTCTGATCGCCGGTGTTCTCGCGCTGGCGTGGGCAGGTTTTGGCAGCGACATAACATCAGACCAGATCCTGCAGGCGCTCGCCGCCACGGCCAGCGGATCCGGTGGACAATGGAATGAACGAACCGGTTACGGTGAGGTTGATCCGGTGGCTCTCCTCGCTTCTGACCCCACACAGTATCGGGACGCGAATCCCTTCGAAGACAAGGGCGGTGATCTCGTCGTGACCTTCGATAACTTTGAGGACTATGCAGCCGGGGTTGTTGATCCGCGTGCAATCTTCAACGACGACGAGTACGTCTACCGGGGCTTCGACGAACGCGTGGTGAACTCGGATGCCTATGGCTACCCGGCTCACCTGGGGACGAGCCCGCGCTATCACGCGGATTAGTGAGCGCTCGTCGCTCACAGACAATATGCTTCAATACTGAACGTATAGACGGCATCTGGAGAGGCCGGAATCTCTGAGCTGTCTCGTCAGTTGAAGCGGTGTACGTACACCGTGGAACTCAGTTAGGATAACCGTATGGTAGATGTGATGGGGCGTACCCCCGAAGAAGTAAAGCAGACCCTCCGAGCTCAGATGGCTGCCGCCGAAAAGCGCGCTACCGATGCTCGCGACCTCGTTGAACTCCTCAAGAACGCGAAGGCGACCGGCTTCGACTCCCGCCGTGAGGTCGAGGTGGAGGTCGATCCGAACGGCCGGCTCGTCCGACTGTCCATCGATGATGACGCGCTCGAAGGCACCGGTCGCGACGTTGAAGAAGCGATCATGGAGGCGTACGCCGACGCCGGGCGCAACATGCGTGACTACGTGCGTACGCAGACGACCATGCGCTTCGGCGAGGACGGCGGTTCCCTCAAGGAGTACCTCAATAGCGTCGATTCGACCCTCGGGTCGTTGGGTGCTGGTCAGCGATGAGCGGGGTGGATCTCGGCGTCAATACGGCGACAATCCGTAGCCACGCATCCACGGTCAGCGACAACGCATCGGCCCTCGACAAGAATGTGGGTGTCGCTAACGCGACGCATGGTCAGGCCAGCGGCAATGCGTTCGGCCTCATGTGTGCCTTCTTCGCTCCTCCCGTCAATTCGCAGATCGAGAATCTGACCAAGATGATCACCGACTGCGCCGGTGCCGAGAAGCGTCTCGTTAACTGCCTCCTTCAATGGGCTCAGGAGATGGACGATCTTGAGCAGAAAATCAAGGAGGATATTAAGAAGGCTCATGAGGGGCAGGACAATCCGCAGCCTCAGCCTCAGCCTGGTCCTTCTCCGACGCCCTCGCCCGGCGGCGGTGGTTCCAGCAGCGGTGGTGGCGGTTCCAGCAGCGGCGGCGGTGGTGGTTCCAGCAGCGGCGGCGGCGGTTCCAGCAGTGGCGGTGGCGGTTCCAGCAGCGGTGGTGGTGGAGATTCCAGCGGCGGCGGCGATGGCTCCGGGGACGACAAGCCCTCTACCCCGATTCCTCCGACCCCTGGCACGCATAGCTCCGGCGGCTCCGGTGGCTCTGACGGTTCTGGCGGCTCTGACGGTTCGGGTCACGACGGTTCGGGCCACGATGGCTCCGGCGGCGGTGATTCCAGCGGCGATAAGCCTTCCACCCCGATTCCTCCGACCCCTGGCACGCATAGCTCCGGCGGCTCCGGCAGTTCTGATGGTTCTGGCGGCTCTGACGGTTCAGGCCACGATGGTTCGGGTCACGATGGTTCGGGTCACGATGGTTCGGGTCACGATGGTTCGGGCCACGACGGTTCCGGTCACGACGGTTCGGGCCACGATGGCTCCGGTCACGACGGTTCGGGCCACGATGGCAAGGATGGTTCCGACGGTCACGATGGTCATGACGGCAAGGACGGTTCCGACGGTCACGACGGTCATGACGGCAAGGACGGTTCCGACGGTCACGATGGTTCGAACGGTCACGATGGTCATGACGGCAAGGACGGTTCCGGTCACGACGGTCATGACGGCAAGGACGGTTCCGACGGCCACGATGGTTCCGATGGCAAGCACGGGGACCACAGTGCCCCCGGTAATGACTTCGACAGTCTCCTTGGCGGCCACGACAAGATCACCTCGAACGAGGACGATCTTCGCGCGTTCCTCGAGAAGCAGCGCGATGACGAAAACACCGATCTGTCGCAGTTCTACGAGCGCCAGAAGGAAGACCAGAGCGAGGCTCTCGCACGCTACGCTGAGGCGCATCCGGGTACGGATATCTCCCAGATAAAGACCCTTATCGAGTCCAACCAGCAACAGCAGCAGGACGCGATGACGGACTTCCTGTCGCGTCAACGTACCGATGAGGAAACGCAGATCCGCCAGTACGTGCAGGATCACCCGCAGGCGACATCCAGGGACTTTGACACCTTCATGTCGCAGCAGCGCAACGACCAGCAGGCCAGCTACCGCAGCTTCGTTGAGCAGCAGGAGAAGGCCCAGTCCGCCCGCATCGAGGAGTTCTCCAAGGCCAACCCCGATACGAATACGGACGACGTGCGTTCACTGTTCGAACGACAGGATGATCGCGGCGATAAGGACATCGAAACATTCCTCTACCGTCAGCGTCAGGATGAGGAGCGGACGCTGCGTCGCTTCCTGTTCGAAGGAGTTAAGAAGTGAGTCCCGAAGCCCCCGAATACACTCGGAGTATCGACAACACCACCCCGACAGAGGGCCTGGCCGTCTTTGACACTCTCTACAATGCTGCCCAGGATCTGCGCTCGGGCGATGTCACCAACCTCGTTGATTCCGCGCGGGGACTCGTTGAGGAGGCCGGCAATCTGATGCTGGATCCTGTCGGTGGCATCGCAGGCTCTGTCGTCGAATGGATCATGCAGCACGTGGATCCGCTCAAAACCTGGATCAACCAGCTGACCGGCGACTCCGGGCAGGTGTACGGCATGAGCGCCAGCTGGGATTCCATCTCCAGCTCCCTCGCATCCATTGCTGAAGAGCTGGAAAATGCAGCTGCGAGCGACTTCGCCGACATGCACGGTGAAGCCGTACGCGCCTACCAGGAGCGTCAAGCCGTCGTCTACAGCGCGATCAACGGCGTGTCCGAGGCGTCGGGTGCTTTCGGCGAAGCGCTGTCCAAGGTCGCGGACTCTGTTGACAATATCCACGACGCCGTCGTGAGCGCTATCGCGGATATCGTTGTCACGTGTTTCGAGGTCGTCGCGGAAGAAATCTGCTCGTTCGGTCTCGCGACGCCCGTGGCGGCAGCCCAGGTGGCTGGTAAGACTTCCAAGTGGGTCGGACGCATCGAGCCTATCCTCGAGGTCCTTGTGAACGCCCTCCAGGCGATCGAGGCCATCTACGCCGTCATGACCTCGGCTGGTGATGACCTGACTCGTGGCGTCGAGCACATCGGCGAGCAGTGCCAGGCACCCGGCGGCGGTTGCTGCGGCGAAGGCGGCTCGACGAGCGGCACCGCCGGTAGCGACGGCAGTGCCGGTGGCGGTAGCACGGCTAACGGTGGCACCTCCGGTGGCACCTCGGTTGGCGGAGACAACAGCGGCACAGTTGTTGGCGGTGACAACAATGGCACCATCAACAACGGTGACGTCGACAATAGCGAAGACCGCCACATTGAGGTTAACCCCAGCATCGAGCCCCATATTGACTGGGGTGGCGGTAAATCCGACCACGATGGTGGCGGCCATGATGGTGGCGGTGACCACAAGGGTGGTGACCACAAGGGTGGCGACCATAAGGGCAACCACAACGGTGATCACAAGGGTGGCAACCACAACGGTGATCACAAGGGTGGCAACCACAATGGCGACCACAAGGGTGGCAACCATAACGGTGGTAACCACAAGGGTGGCAACCATAATGGTGGTGATCACAAGAGTGGCAACAACAATGGCGACCACAAGGGTGGCAACCACAACGGTGGTAACCACAAGGGTGGCAACCATAATGGTGGGAGCCATAACGGTAGCCACAATGGTGGCGGCAACAAGGGCGGCAGCCATAGCGGCGGCAGCCATAGCGGCGGTAGCCACAAGGGTGGAAGCCACAGCGGCGGCGGACATCACTCCCCGCATAGGTCGCATCACCATGGCCACTGACCGTGCGTCTGGGGCGCCCAGTCGCCCCGGACATACTGCACGCGTCAGACGACCGGCACGGACCCCCGCGCTCTGCCTCGCGGCGTGAGCGCGGGCGGCCCCGGCCTCGTCCCAGTACAACAGGAGGGCCCCGCACACACCACTGTGCGGGGCCCTCCTGTATTCTCGCCGCTACGGCCTATTCGCGAAATACTCCAACAGGTGCGAATCGCCCGAGACGATGATCTCGTCGTCGGCATTAATACGCGTGGACGCATCCGCGTACTCAAAACGCTGCTTCGGACGACGAATAGCCAGCACATTCACGCCATAACGGCCGCGCAAATCCAGCTCCTCCAGCGTGAAACCGCGCACCTCCTGCGGCGGGCGTAACTTCATGATCGAGAAGCCATCCTTCTCCATCTCGATGTAGTCAACCATGCGGCCACCCACCAAGTGCGCCGTGCGCTTACCAGCATCCAAATCCGGGTAGACAACATGATGCGCTCCCACGCGGCGCAGGATACGGCCATGCTGCGAAGACGTCGCCTTCACCCAGATTGACGAAATACCCATGTCGACCAGGTTCGCCGTGATCAACACCGCCGCCTCCAGTGACGACCCCACGCCGACAACTGCGCTGCGGAACTCGCGTGCGCCCAGCTGCTCAAGCGCGTCCTTGGAGGTTGCATCAGCCTCAACAAGAGGGAAGCGCCCTGCGAACGCCTGCACACGGGCGGGATTCTTTTCAACCGCCAGGATCTCATAGCCCAACTGGTCTTGCGTCACCGCGACCGCAGAGCCAAAACGGCCCAGCCCGATGACCAGCGTTCCCGACTGCAGTTCCTTTGACTCGCGTTCATCTGCCATACCCTCCATTCTTCCCTGCGGGCGCGCGTGCCGCGAACGCTGCGGCCGCGCGTCGCTGGTGTGGTGGGTGTTGGCTGTCGCGCGTGTCCGTCGCGGGCACACGTTCGGCGCGTGAAACATGCGTGAAACATGCGGAAGCTGGTCCCGGTGCTGTTGTCGTTCTTGTTTGCTTTGATCCTAGTTCCAGCTTCGTTGCCGTTGCTGCTCCCGACGCCGGTCATGCTGTTGGTTCCTGTGTTGTTGCCGTCCTTGGATGCTTGGCCGCTGGTCTCGGCCTCGTTGGTGCTGCTGGCCGCGGTGGCGTTACTGCTGGCGCCTGCCTCGCTGGTGGTGCTGCTGGCTGCGGTCGCATTGCTGCTGGTCTGGCTTTGTCGGCTCTCGTCTTGGCGTCGTTGGTGCTGCACCAGCCGCAGTTGCTGTCGCCTGGTCGTACGGCTTGCCGACGCGGCCATCTGGCCGCGCTGTGGTATGCGGACAATCAGCGTCCGACCTTCGCGCGGATTGCCACTAAAACTTGGGCGAGGACCTCGTCGATGACTTGCAGGTCCGACCACCGAACGCGAATCACCTTCCAGCCCGCCCGCTCAAGGTCTCGCTGGCGACGCTGCTCGGCCTCGATCGAGTCGTGTACCTGGCTGACGGTCTCCCCGTACTTGATGCGGCCATCAAATTCGATCGCGATCTTCAGGTTGGGTAGGGCGATATCAATGAAGTACGTGCGGCCGTCAATGTGGACTTCTTCCTGCGTTGTCAACCCGGCGATCCCCGCGCGCAGCAAGGCAAGCAACACGAGGGCCTCGCCGGGAGACTCACAACCAGCGTCAGCATGGTCGACGATCCAACGGGCGCGCCCGCGTCCTCTGGCGTTGCGGGGAGTGGCATCCAAGGCCTCGTGGAAATCCCTCCGCGCCTCCTCCTGCCGCGGCCGCGACGCATCCTGACGGAAACGATCGAACTGGCACGCGTGGGCCAACCCTGCGCAGGCGATGGGAAAAGCGTGCTGTTTGTTGAGTAGGCGAGCGCAGTCAACAACAACTCGCGCCGGTGTCGCGATGCGGAAGCCTAAGTACGTGATTGAGGGAACTGGCGATCGGGGGCGAGAAACGGGCGTTGTCGCGGCCGAAAAATGTTCATTCTTCTCAACTGTGATTGCTGGAAAATGAATCTGGCGGGGGCGTTCTCGAGATGGCGCATACAGTGTGAGCTTCTCGATCTGGTCGTCGGCGGGGAGGCCGAGAAGGTAAGCGGCGACGCCGCCGCTGATGACGTAATCGGGATATCGCAGACTCAGCGCGCACATGCGAGCAATGAAAAGCGCTGTTTTGCGCTCACGTGAGTTCAGTCCGATCAACCGTGCTGAAGGAATGCAAATGCCGGTGAGAAGACGAATGAGTTCTCCTTTCTGCAAGCGCCTATGGATGCAATCCTTAGTCGCGTGCGAGTCAGCAACGACTAGGGAAGAACGGATAGACTCCACGTGGTCACGCAACATCGCAACTCCTTCGTTACAGGCTAGTAGGCCTCTTTGTTTGTTGGCGCATGAGTCCCACTGTGTGCCGATGGTGGGTACGATTCAAGCCTTCCGCGTGGGCCTGTGGATAACTACGAGTGGGAGAGACAGCCTGTGGACGACAAGTGGTTGCCGTTCTATTACCAATGTGCTCTGTTGAGTGTGCCTGGCCAGGGGTGTGCCTGAATTACACGTTGAGTGTTGAATCTGCGCGAAAAAGTTCGCCCTGCGGGGTGAATTGGTTCGGGAAGCGCGAAAAAGTTCGCCCTGCGGGGTGAATTGGTTCGGGAAACGCGAAAAAGTTCGCCCTGCTCGGGAAAAATGGCTAGATTTTGGTGTTTTTGGGCGTGCTGGGCGAACTTTTTCGCGGTTTGGCCAAGATTGGGCTGTTGCTGGGCGAACTTTTTCGCGCGGGAACGGTTGGAGGGGCGCGCTGGGCGAACTTTTTCGCGCGGGAACGGTTGGAGGGGCGCGCTGGGCGAGTTTTTTCGCCCTCTGGCGTTAACAGGCCACCCGCCTGCCCACCCGCCCGCGCGCCGCGACGGCGCCCGCTACCAGCAATTAGCCGATGATGGGCTGCTCTTCGGGCATGCGGATGACGCGGGAGCGCTGGCGCAGGGCAAGGGCTGCGGCCACGGTCATGGAGCCGGTGCGGCCCGCGAACATGAGGACAATCAGCACGTATTTGGCGCCCACGGGCAGGATCGGGGTGATGCCGGTGGACAGGCCGACGGTCGCGAATGCTGACACGGTCTCGAAGAGGATGATATCGAGCGTGTAGTCCGTCATCGACATCAGGAGTACGACGGAGATTGCGACGAGCGCCAGGCCCAGCAGGGACACGGCGACCGACAGGCGGATCGTGGAGGTCGGGATGCGCCGGCCGAAGGTTTCGATGTCGCGGTCGCCTCGGGCTTCGGCGATGACGGCGAGCACGAGGACAGCGAAGGTCGTGACCTTGACGCCGCCCGCGGTGGATGCGGAGCCGCCGCCGATCATCATGAGGATGTCCTGGACGAAGTGGGTTTGCGAGTGCATGGCGCCCACATCGAGCGCAGATAAGCCGGAAGAACGGGAGTTCACGCCGGCGAGCATGGCGTTGAGGATCTTCGACGGCGTATCGATTGCGCCGAGCGTCGTCGGGTTGTGCCACTCGGTGAGAGCCATTGCGAGGGCGCCGACGAATGCCAGAATCAGGTAGGTCGACAGTGTCAGCTTGGTGTGGAGGCGCCAGCGGCGCGGAGTGCGCAGGTTTTTGGCGACGTCCATGATGACGGGGAAGCCGATGGCGCCCACGGTTGTGCCCAGGATGATGGGGATGAGCATCCACCAGTCGGTGACGTGGGGCGCGAGGCCGTCGGGGAGGATGACGAAGCCGGCGTTGTTGAACACGGAGATCGCCATGAAGACGGCATCCCAGATGGCACGCACGGGGTCGAATCCCATGGCGAGGAAGCGGGGGAGGAACATGGCGGCGAGGAGTGCCTGCATGCTCAGTGATGTGGCGATGACGGCTTTGAGGAGCGTCGAGATCTGGCCCATGGCGCCGGTTCCCGTTTCCTGGGTGGCGAGCATGCGCTGGGTGAGGCCGAGGTGGCGTGACACCGCGAATCCGAGGATTGATGCGAGGGTCATGACGCCCAGGCCGCCGACGACGATGCCGGCGGCGATGACGGCTTGGCCGAAGGGGGACCAGTAGGTCGCGGTGTCGACGGTGGTCAGGCCGGTGACGCACACGGCGGATACGGCGGTGAAGAGTACGTCGACGAAGGGCGCGGACGTGTCCGACGAGGAGGAGATGGGGAGCATCAGGAGCGCGGTGACGACGCCGATGATGAGTGCGAAGGTGCCCAGTGCGAGGCGTGCGGGCGAGTAGCGTGCTTGGCGTGAGAGCCAGGCGCGCACGCGCTGCATGCGGGAGGTGGGGACCTGGGGGTGGGGGCCGCTGGGTCCTCCGGGGATTTGGCGGACGATGGGGGAGGGCTGTGGGCTGAGGGTTTCTTCCGAGAGAGCGGGGGACGAGGCCGGGGCTCGCCCGTGCATCAGGGATCGGGTGGCGCCGGGTTGGGGACGTAAGCGAGGTGTCTTCGCTCGCTGTCGTCGACCCTTGCGTGCCGGTGCCATCGCTGCTCCTTAACGACTCTGCAACAAAACTGGACAAAGTTGCAGTTTCCATGTGGTTGGGCAGTAGTATATTTCGTGAGGCTACGTAAGCGGTGAACGAATCGG